>NZ_JASJSU010000046.1:0-34417 GCF_030237045.1 Stenotrophomonas maltophilia group sp. Smal17 | reverse complement strand
TTGCAGCGGCCCCCGCAACCGGACCCACCCCGCCATCCCTCAGGAAGCCTGCTTCTGCTGTTGCCGTTGCTGTTGCTCTTGATCGTAGCGAGTGCAGGGCACAGCCCTGCCGGGCAACCCTATACTTGCGGCCGTGACTGCCTTCCCTGCCCTTGTTCCGCTGGATGTGCCGCTGCTGGTCGGCTACAGCGGCGGTGTCGACTCGACCGTGCTGCTGCACTGGCTGTGCCGCTGCGCACAGGCCTCCGGCACTCCGCTGCGTGCGGTGCACGTGCACCATGGCCTGCAGTCCGCGGCCGACGACTGGGTGCGGCACTGCCAGCAGCAGTGCACAGCGCTGGGCATCGACCTGGCCGTGCACCACGTAAGAATCGATAACACCGCAGGCCTGGGCCTCGAAGGCGCAGCGCGGCAGGCACGGCGCGCGGCCTTCGCCGCCGAGTTGCGCGACGGCGAAACACTGGCGCTGGCCCAGCACCAGGACGACCAGGCCGAGACCTTCCTGCTGCGCGCCCTGCGCGGTTCCGGCGTCGATGGCCTTGCAGCGATGTCCGCACACAGTCGCTTTGGTGGACACGCCCTGTGGCGACCATTGCTTCAGGTCCCGCGCGATGCACTGCTGGACTACGCGCACCAGCATGCACTGCACTGGATCGAAGATCCCAGCAATGGCGACGATCATGCTGACCGCAATTTCCTGCGCCTGCAGGTGCTGCCGCTGCTGCGCCAGCGCTGGCCACATGCGGCCGCGGCGCTGGCCGGCAGCGCCGCGCATTGCGGGCAGACCCGTGAACTGCTTGATGAAGAAGACGCCGAGCTGATCGCGCATCTGGAGGTGGCACCGCGCGTGCTGTCGCTGCAGCTGCTGCGGCAGATTTCGCCGGGCCGCGCCGCACGCGTGCTGCGTGGCTGGGTGCTGGCCAACGGTGCAGCCCCCTTGCCGGCCACGGTGTTGCAGCAGGCACTGGCCGAACTGCTTCCCACCGACAACGACCGCCAGGCGCGCGTGGGGTGGCACGATCATGCGATCCAGCAATGGCGGGACCATGCGTACCTGCTCCCCGCGACGCTTCCCGTACTGCCACGCGACTGGCAGGCCGAATGGGATGGACGCGCGCCCTTGCCGCTGCCCGATGGCGGCCAGCTGCGCCTGCAGGGCGCCGCGGCCTTCGAACACGCGCTGCAGGTCCGCGCACGCGTGGGTGGTGAGCGCATCCAGCTGCCAGGACGCCAGCATTCGCATGCCCTGAAGGACTGCCTGCAACGGGAACACCTCGCGCCCTGGCGACGCGCGCAGCTGCCGCTGATCTTCGATGGCCCGCAGTTGCTTGCTGCCGCCGACGTGGTCATCGCAGCACCTTTGCAGGCCTGGTTGCAGGCCCATGGGGCGCAACTGCAGTGGCGCCCGGGCGGCTGGTGAATTGACCCCCGCGCGCGGCCCGTCCACACTTGTCGCATGGCCAAGAAGTCCCCCGAAAACGCCTCCCCGGTCGCCCAGTTCGAGCAGTCGCTCGAGTCGCTGGAGCAGCTGGTGGAGCAGATGGAAACCGGCGAGCTGAGCCTGGAAGCTTCGCTCAGTGCATACGAACGCGGCGTCGGCCTGTACCGCCAGTGCCAGCAGGCGCTGGAGCAGGCCGAACTGCGCGTGCGCCTGCTCAGCGATCCAGCCCAGCCGGAAGCGGCCGAACCGTTCGACCCGCCCAGCCATGACGGCTGAGGCCCTGTTCGCGCGCTGGCGCGACCGTATTGAAAGCCAGCTCGACGCCGCACTGCCCTCGCCCGCCGAGGCACCGCAGGGCCTGCACCAGGCCATGCGCTATTCGGTGCTGGGCGGCGGCAAGCGCATGCGCCCGATGCTGGTGTACGCCAGCGGCCACCTGTTCGGTGCGCAGCCGGAAGCGCTGGACGCGGCCGCGATGGCGGTCGAACTGATCCACGCCTATTCACTGGTGCATGACGATCTGCCGGCGATGGACGATGACGCCCTGCGCCGCGGCAAGCCGACCACCCATATCGCCTTCGACGAGGCCACGGCGATCCTCGCCGGCGATGCCCTGCAGGCCCGCGCCTTCGGCCTGCTGGCCGATGCGCCGCTGCCGGCCACGTTGCGCGTGGCCTGCCTGCAGACCCTGGCCCACGCCTCCGGCGCCGCCGGCATGTGCGGCGGCCAGGCCCTGGACATCGATGCCACCGGCCAGCAGCAGACACTGGCGGCACTCACCCGCATGCATGCCCTGAAGACCGGCGCGTTGATCCGCGCGGCGGTGCGCATGGGCGCGCTGTGTGGCCAGGCCCACGAACCACAGCTGGCGCAGCTCGACAGCTTTGCCGACGCGCTGGGCCTGGCGTTCCAGGTACGCGATGACATCCTCGATGTCGAAGCCAGTTCCGAACAGCTGGGCAAGACCGCCGGCAAGGACCAGGCGCAGGACAAGAGCACGTTTCCCGCCCTGCTTGGCATGGACGGCGCGAAGGCCCAGCTGCAGGAGCTTGCCACGCGCATGCACTCGATCCTGGCCGGCCATGGCGAGGAAGCCGATGCGCTGCGCGCGCTGGCGACGCTGGCGGTGGAACGGGATCACTGATCGAGGCCACCGGTCATGGCCTGGCGCTACCCCGCGCCGCAAACAAAAACGCCCGGCATGGCCGGGCGTTTCCATATCCACGTGCAGCCGTATTTACTTGATCAGGCGCAGCGCGAACGGATAGCGGTAGGCTTCGCCGTTGTTGGCCTTGACCGCGGCGATGATGCAGAACACCAGGTTCAGGATGCCGACGATCGGGGCCAGGATGCCGCCGATGATCACCAGGGTCAGCACGATGCAGATCAGCATTGCGATGGTGATGGTGATCTGGAAGTTCAGTGCTTCCTTGGCCTGGTCGGTCACGAAGGCCTTGCTGGCGTCATCCTTGTTGATCAGCCAGATGATCAGCGGGCCGATGAACCAGGTGAAGATGCCCAGCAGGTGCGCGGCCAGGGCCATGGTGCGCTGGTCGGCCGGCGCGTCAGTGGTGGCCGGCGGCGGCGGGACGTTATCGAATTCACTCACGACAAAACTCCTTTTCATTGGGTGGTCTTGACCCACCAGCACCAAGCTGGTCGCGTCAGGCGCGCATAGCTTACGCCATCAATGCCATCAATCATTACCGGCGATGGTCATCCGTCCCAGCAGGATCGAACCGGTCCGGATGTGTGAGCGCGGGTCGACGTCGCTGCCGACCGCCTCGATGCTGCTGAACATCTCGCGCAGGTTGCCGGCGATGGTGATGCCGTCCACCGGGTACTGGATCTCGCCGTTCTCGACACGGAAACCGCCGGCGCCGCGTGAGTAGTCACCGGTCACCCCGTTCACGCCCTGGCCCATCAGCTCGGTCACCAGCAGCCCGTCGCCCATCTGGCGGGCAATCTCCTGCAGCGAGCCGGCGTTGGCGGCCAGCTGCAGGTTGTGCACGCCACCGGCATTGGCGGTGGTCTGCAGGCCCAGCTTGCGCGCCGAATAGCTGCCCAGCACGTAGCGCTGCAGCACCCCGTCGCTGACCAGGGCCGACGCACGGGTCGCCACGCCGTCACCGTCGAAGGCGGCCGAGCGCAGCCCTCGGCGCAGGTGCGGCAGTTCCTCGATCTGCATCCACTCCGGGAACAGCCGCTGGCCGACACTGTCCAGCAGGAAGCTGGCCTGCCGGTACAGGGCGCCGCCGGATACCGCCGACAGCAGGTGGCCGACCAGGCTGCGGGCCACTTCCGGGGCGAACAGCACCGGCATGCTGCCGGTCGGCAGCGAACGCGGCTGCAGGCGGGCCACGGTACGCTCGGCGGCGCGGCGGCCCACGCTGTCGGCCGCCTCCAGGTCCTCGCGGGCCAGGCCGCCGGTGTACCAGCCATCACGCTGCATGCCATCGCCAGTGCCAGCGATCAGGGCGCAGCCAACCGAATGGTGGGTTCCGCGCTCGCGGCCGATGAAGCCATGCGAATTGGCATAGACCGATACGCTCTGCATGCTCGACACCGAGGCACCGTCGGAATTGCTGATGCGTGCGTCGGCCCCGCGACCGGCCAGCTCGCAGGCCAGGGCCAGGTCCACCGCCTCGTCAGCCTGCAGCGCCCAGGGGTGCCAGCTGTCCAGGTCGGGGAAGTCGCGGGCCATCAGCGCCGCCTCGGCCAGCCCGGCAGCCGGGTCGTCCTCGGTGTGCCGGGCGATCGCGCAGGCCTGCTCGACCGTGGCCGCCAGGCTGGCCTCGTTCAGGTCGCCGGTGCTGGCACTGCCCTTGCGCTTGCCGAAATAGACCGTCACCGCGATGCCGCGGTCGCGGGTGGACTGCACGGTCTCGACCTCGCCAAGGCGGACATTGACCTCCAGGCCCCGGTCCTCGCTGCAGCTGACCTCGGCCTGGCTGGCGCCCAGCGCGCGGGCGCGGTCAAGCAGCTGCTGGGAAAGGTCGGCCAGCCGTTCCAGCCGGGCCGGGCTGTCGTCGCCGACGGCCACTTCAGGGGCGATCACGTTCAATGCTTTATCCTGTACAGGTTGGGCCCGGCATCACGCCGGGCGACTTTTTTTGAGATCAGGTAGGGACGATGCGCGGACGCGACGAAGAAACCGGTGAATTCCACGACAAGAGCCGCAGCCAGAACCGGCGCGACGCGCTCGATGTCCTGGCCCTGGGCGAGAAGCTGGTGTCGTTGACCCCGGCCCAGCTGGCGCGCCTGCCGATTCCGGAAGACCTGCTGCCGCATATCGCCGAGTGCAAGCGCATCACTGCCCATATCGCCCACAAGCGCCAGCTGGCGTTCCTGGCCAAGCACATGCGTCGCGAAGAGGACGCCACGCTGGATGCGATCCGCGATGCGCTGGACGCGAACAGCGAAACCGGCCGCCGCGAAGTGGCGATGATGCATCGCGCGGAAGACTGGCGCGACCGCCTGCTGGCAGAAGGCGATACAGCGCTGGCCGCACTGCTCAACGATTACCCGCAGGCCGACCGCCAGCAGCTGCGCACGCTGGTGCGCAATGCGCAGGCCGAGAAAGCGAAGAACAAGCCGCCGCGCGCCTATCGCGAGATCTTCCAGGTGCTGCGCGGCCTGATGCTGCCGGCCGCGCTGGGCCTCAAGGCCGCGGCCGATGAGGCCGACGACGTCGAGACCGGCGAAGCCGACGAGGACTGAGTCCTCCCCGGCGTGGGCGGTGGCACTGGCCATCGCCCGGCTCAGGCCTGGGTACCGCCGACGGTGATGCCCTCGATCAACAGCGAAGGCTGGCCGACTCCCACCGGCACACTCTGCCCGTCCTTGCCACAGATGCCCACGCCTTCGTCGAGGGCCAGGTCGTTGCCGACCATGCGCACCTTCTGCATGGTTTCCGGGCCATTGCCGATCAGGGTCGCGCCCTTCACCGGCGTGGTGATCCGGCCATCCTCGATCAGGTAGGCCTCGGTGGCCGAGAACACATACTTGCCGCTGGTGATGTCGACCTGGCCGCCGCCGAAGTTGACCGCATACAGGCCCTTCTTCACCGAGCGGATCATCTCCTGCGGGTCATGCTGGCCGGCACGCATGTAGGTGTTGGTCATGCGCGGCATGGTCAGGTGCGCGAACGATTCGCGGCGCCCGTTGCCGGTCGGTGCCACGCCCATCAGGCGGGCATTGAGGCTGTCCTGCATGTAGCCGACCAGGATGCCGTCCTCGATCAGCGTGGTGCACTGGCTGGGGTGGCCTTCGTCATCGATGTTCAACGAACCGCGGCGGCCATCCAGCGTGCCGTCGTCGACGATGGTCACGCCCGGCGCCGCAACGCGTTCACCGATGCGGCCGGCATAGACGCTGGTGCCCTTGCGGTTGAAGTCGCCCTCCAGGCCGTGACCGACCGCCTCATGCAGCAGCACACCCGGCCAGCCCGGGCCGAGCACCACCGGCATCACGCCGGCCGGCGCCGGTACCGCTTCGAGGTTCACCAGCGCCTGGCGCAGCGCCTCGCGCGCAAACGCTTCAGGCCGGCCGTCGGCGAACAGTTCCGCATAGCCATAGCGGCCACCGCCGCCGGCATAGCCGGACTCGCGGCGGCCGTTGTGCTCGACGATCACCTGCACGTTCAGGCGCACCAGCGGGCGCACGTCGGCGCCCAGCACGCCGTCGCTGCGGGCGATCAGCACGGTATCCACGCCGCCGGACAGGCTGACCATCACCTGTTTCACGCGCGGGTCCGCGGCACGCAGATAGCCGTCCAGGCGCTTGAGCACCTCGACCTTGGCCTCGTTGCCGATACCGTCGATCGGGTCCAGCGCCGGGTACAGCGCACGCGCACTGCCACGCAGCAGCGAGCGCCCGGACTGCGCGCCGCCTTCGCGCGAGATCGCGCGCGCCGACTGCGCCGCTACCCGCAGCGCATCGGCATGGATGTCATCGGAGTAGGCGAAGCCGGTCTTCTCGCCGGAAATGGCCCGCACGCCCACGCCCTGCTCGATGGAATGGGCACCGTCCTTGACGATGCCGTCCTCCACGCTCCAGCTCTCGCGGCGGGCGTGCTGGAAGTAGAGGTCACCAAAGTCGACACCGGGCCCCAGCAGCTGGCCGAAGGTGTGCTCCAGGCCAGCGGTATCCAGGCCGCCGGGGCGCAGCAGGCGGTCTTGGGCAAGCGTCAGGGCGATATCAGTCATGGCTCTCGATCTGGGGATGCGGGGGCGCCGAGGCAAGCCCCGTGAACAGGAAAGCCACGCTCAGCGCGAGCGTGGCAGGTCGGTGACGGTTGGCGGAATGCCGGGGGCCGGAGCGGGCGGCGCCTTGTCGCGGCTGCGTTCGATCACTTCCACCTTCGGCTCCTTCCATGGGCCGGTCACCTTGTAGGTACGGGCGCCGATCTCGCCCAACGGTTTGGACAATACCGCATTGGTGGCCGCGCCGAGTGCCGCGCCCACCGGCCCACCGGCCACCGCGCCGACCACGGTCAGCAGATTGCCGGCACGCGGGTTGACGTCGATGGTCTGGTCGAACTGCTGGTTGCGCAGGTCGGCCTGGCCGCGGATGGTGATGTTCGCCGCAGGGCCTTCGATCAGCACCTTGTCGGTACGGGCCATGCCCTGGCCGAACTGCACGCTGCCGTCGACCTGGTTGAACGCGAAGCCCTTGGAGAAGAAGTCGCGGAAGTCGAACATCAGGCGCCGTGGCAACTGGGTGACGCTGAGCAGGCCTAGCACGCGGCCGGCACCGGGCTCCAGCTCCAGCAGCTGGCCGTTGCGTGCGTGCAGGTCGAGCCGGCCCTGCAGGTTGGCCAGCTGGAAGTCCGAAGGACCGCCACTCCACGACGCCTGCAGCTGTGCCTGCCCGGAGCCGCCACGCAGCTGGCCACCGTAGTCGAGGTTCTGCATCAGGCCGCCCAGGTCTTCACTGCGTACCTGCGCGGTCAGTTCGGTACGGGCGCCACCGGTACGACCCAACCAGCGGCCGTTGATGTCGATCTCCTGGTCCGGCGCGCGGAAGCGCAGCTCGTCCACGTTCAGGCCATTGGCCAGCGGGCGCGTGCGCAGCACCGCCTGCCCCAGCACCACTTTGCCGAACTTCAGGTCGGCGATGTCCAGCGCGAACGGCGGCAGCTTGGCCGGGTCCATGTCGTTGGCACCGGCCTGCACCCGCGCCGGCGCCGCGGGCGCACCCGGCGCCACCGGCAGCGACTGCCAGTGCACGCGGTCCAGCTGGCCGCTGATGGTGCCACCCTCGGCATTGGGCACGCTCAGGCGACCTGCCAGCGAAGGTCCATCCAGGCGCACGTCCAGCGCCTGCGCGCCCGGCTGCAGCTGCAGGCGGGTCTGTTCGAAAACACCACCGATCAGCATCAGCTTGCCGACCTGCACATCCACCGCACGCAGCGGCATGCCGTCATCGTCACCGCCTCCGCGCGCGAGGCTGATCCACTCCAGTGCGTCCAGGGTCGGGCTGCGACCGTTGACGGCCAGCCCGCTCGGCGGTGGCTCGCGATCAACATGATCGCTGCCCAGGGTCACCTGCACGCCGGTGCGGTTGTTGTGGCTGCGCGCAGCCAGCGCCAGGCGCTGGCCAAAGGCCACGTCGATGCGACCGGCCCCCATCGGCAGCTGTGCGGCCACCGTGGTCGCCAGCGGTTCGCCGGCCGGCTTGTCCAGTGGCGCAGGCAGGTCCAGGCGGGTGCCCACCAGATCCGAACTCAATCGCAGCTCGCTGGGCGGCGCCGGCGCACCCGGTGCAACCTTGGGCAGGTTGACCGCGATGGTCCACGGCGAGGTGCCCGCGATGTACGGCTTGAGCCATGCCATTTCCGGCGCGCGGTCGATCAGCACGCCGGCATCGAGGTGGGCCGACAGCAGCGATTCAAACGCCAGCTTGCTGTCATGCACGTAGCTGCCGGCACGCAGGCTCAGGCGACCGTCCTGGCCGAGGTGGCGCACCGCCAGTTCCTCGGCACCGAAACCGCCGTTGCCGTAGCGGGCCTGCCCATGCATGTTGTCGAAGGTCAGCTGGAAGCGCTTGTCGACCAGCTTCACACCGTCGAGGTCGACCGTGCCCTGCAGATGGCCGCCGCCTTCATCCAGGTGCAGCGGCTGCAGCAGGTCGAAGGTCACATGCGCCGGGCCTGCCGCGGTCAGGTTGTCGAGCGTGTCGCCATAGTCCTTGTGCAAGGGACTCTGCCGCAGCATCGCCAGCAGCCTGCCGGCCTCGCTCTGGGTGTCGGCGCGCACGTACAGCGGCTGCTGGCCGAAATCCGGAATGCCCGCCTCGAACGTCTGCACCGCCACACCGGCCAGGTCGCCGCGCCCGTGCATGTCGAAGCCGGGGCCGATGAAGGCGATATCGGCGTCGACCTGGCTCATCAGGGGCCAGTCGTGCTGGAAACGGATGTCACCATTGGTGATGTGGCCGGTGGCCTCGAAGCGGCCATCGTTGTTGTCGAACGGCCAGTCGTCCAGGTCGCCGCTGACCAGGCCGACACCGTTGCGCACCTGGCCACCGGCCAGTGCCATGTCGAGCCAGTCGGTGGCGCCCTTGCTCATCCTGGAATGGATCCAGAAACGCTTGGCCGCGGTCATCGGCACGTCGTCCAGCTTGGCCGCCAGCTGCAGCCACGGCCGGGTGCCATCACCCTGGAACCAGACACCACCGCGCACGTCGGCGGCATAGTCGGTGCCTTCCACGCGCATCGCCGCGGTGCCGATGCGCCAGCCGCCCGCTTCGTCTCGCCAGCCCACCACCTGTCCTGCCAGGTGCAGGTCATGGCGCACGCCGAATCCGGTCGGCCAATCGAACTGCAGCTGCTGGCGTGGCTGCAGCTGCAGGCTGAAACCATCGGCATCGCCCTCGAAACGGCCCCCCAGGCCGCGCAGGCCCGGCGAATGGCCCACGCTGGCAAAGCCCAGCGATTTCAGTTCCCCCTGCGCCCACAGCGGGCCATCACGCTGGCCGGACAGCTGCAGCTCACGCACATCCAGTTGCGGCCGGGACAGGAACAGCCAGTGGCGCAGGCCGGGGTCGAGGCGATCACTCAGCGCCAGCGCGCGCAGCGCGGTGCCGGCCTGCACGTCGCCGGAACTCACCCGCAGCTGCCTGCCGACCTGCAGCTGCAGGCCGTCAAGCTGTTGCTCGCCGTCTTCGGTCTTCAGGCGCAGGCGCGGCACCTGCAGGGCCCAGCCTTCGGCCTGGCGCTGCCAGCGCAGGCGTGCCTGCAGGCGCTGCAGCTTCAGGTACGGAGCTGCCAGGTCGGGCATCGGAGCACCATCGATGCGGACGTCGCGCAGGTCCGAATCGGTGGTCAGCGCAACGGGGGCGAAATCACGCAGGGTCAGCCACAGGTTCAGCTCGCCCTTGCCTTCTCGCAGGCGGACGCCGCCGGCTGCCAGCAGCGGCGACCAGGCGTTGAAATCAACCGGATCGGCGCCCAGCCAGGCCTGGCCGTTGCCACGCACGCGGTCCACATCCAGCACCGCGGTCAGTGGCAGTGCGTCGGCCTGCGCCCAGGCACGCACGCCCACGCGCAGGCGGTCGCCGTTGACGCGCAGGCGCAGGTCGATGCGCGGCAGCGTGGTATCGACGCCCAGGCCCGGCGCGCGCACGCCCAGGCGGCCCTCGACCACCTGCAGTTCGCCCAGCCGGCGCAGCGCATCCAGCGGGTCACCGCCCTTGGTTGACTGCGGCAGGCCCCGCACCGACCAGCGGCCGTCCTCGCCCTGCTGCAGGTCCAGCGCCAGGCCACGCAGGCGCAACTCGGTCAGCGAACGTCCCGGCAGCAGCCCGCTGTACATCGACACCAGCACTTCCGCCTCGCCGATCGCCAGGCCCTGGCCGGCGCCGATGCGCAGGCCCTTCAGCTGCAGCAACGGGCCACGGCGGGTCCACGCAGTCTGCAGCTGGTCGAAACGCACCGGCTGGCCGGCACGCTCGCTCAGCCACGCAGCGATCCTGTCGGGATGGCGCTCGGCCAGCGGCAGCAGCTGGCTGATGCTGCCCACCAGCAAGGCAAGCCCGACCAGGCCCACCGCACACGCGGCAATGAAATGACGGCGGATCCTTCGCAGTCGCAGGCGCGGCGGCGCGCTCATCGGCCGCCGCCGGCCTGCGGCCGGCGAGGATCAGAGCAGAACGACATCGAATTGCTCCTGCAGGTACTGCTCGTCCGCCTGGAAGCGGATGCTCTTGCCGAGGAACTCCTCCAGCTCGGCCACCGCCGAGGATTCCTCGTCGGTGATGCGCGCGACCACCTTGGTCGAAGCGATCACCAGCAGGCGCGCAGCATCGAACTGGCGCACCGCGCGGGTGATCTCACGGAAGATCTCGTAGGTCACCGTTTCGGTGGTCTTGATGCTGCCGCGGCCACTGCACTGCGGGCAGGTTTCCGACAGCTGGCGCTCCAGGCTCTCGACCGTGCGCTTGCGCGTCATCTCCACCAGGCCAAGCGGCGAGAAGTCGTAGACGGTGGTCTTGGCATGGTCGCGGGCCAACGCCTTTTCCAGCGTGCGCAGCACCTGGCGGCGATGCTCGGCATCGTCCATGTCGATGAAGTCGATGATGATGATGCCGCCCAGGTTGCGCAGCCGCAGCTGCCGCGCCACCGCCTGTGCGGCCTCCAGGTTGGTGCGGAACACCGTCTCTTCCAGGTTGCGCTGGCCGAGGAACGAACCGGTGTTGACGTCGATGGTGGTCATCGCCTCGGTCTGGTCGATCACCAGGTAGCCACCCGATTTCAGCGGCACCTGCTTGTCCAGCGCGCGGCCGATCTCATCCTCCACCCCGAACATGTCGAAGATCGGGCGGTCACCGGAATACAGCTCCAGCTTTTCGGCCAGCACCGGCATGTACTTGGCAACGAAGGCCTGCAGCTGGCCGAAGGTCTCCTTCGAATCGACCTTCACCTTGTCCACGTCCTTGCGGATCAGGTCGCGCACAGAACGCAGCGGCAGGCTCAGGTCTTCATAGATGATGCTGCAGGAGGCGGCTTCGCGGCCGCGGCGCTCGACCACGTTCCACACCCGTGACAGATAGGCGATGTCCTCGGCGATGGCCTCGGCCGGCTGGCCCTCCGCATTGGTGCGCACGATGTAGCCGTAGCCACCATGCTGGGCCGACAGCTCGGTCACCAGCGCCTTCAGCCGTGCACGCTCGGTCTCGTCTTCGATGCGGGCCGACACGCCCACTACCTTGGACTGCGGCAGCAGCACCATGTAACGCGAGGGAATGCTGATCTGCGTGGTCAGGCGCGCGCCCTTGGTGCCGATCGGATCCTTCACCACCTGCACCACGATGTCCTGGCCGTCGCGCAGCAGTTCGACGATCGGCACGCTGGCCGGCGGCGGCAGGGTGGTGTTCTCGGTATCGGCGCTGGCCACCGGGGCCGGGCGCACCACGTCGTTGGCGTGCAGGAACGCGGCGCGCTCCAGCCCGACCTCGACGAAGGCGGCCTGCATGCCGGGCATGACCCGCTGCACCTTGCCCTTGTAGATGTTGCCGACCACACCCCGGCGCCAGCCGCGCTCGATGTGCAGTTCCTGCAGCATGCCGTTTTCGATCACCGCGACCCGGGTCTCGCGCGGGGTCACATTGACCAGGATTTCCTCAGACATCTGCAGCCTCCCTGGCGGCATCGGCAATGGGGGCCGGCACGCCGCAGCGCGCCAGCAAACGATCAGTGTGCAGCAACGGCAGCCCCATCACGCCGGAGTAGCTGCCGGACAGGTGCTCGATCCAGCGTTCGGCGCCGCCCTGGATGGCGTAGGCACCGGCCTTGTCCAACGGTTCGCCGGTAGCTACGTAGGCGGCGATGTCGGTGGCGTCGATCGGCGCGAAGGTCACCTCGGAGATGACCAGCTCACTGTCCAGCCCTTGCGCGCCGACCACCACTACGGCGGTCATCACCTGGTGGGTGCGCCCGGCCAGCCGCGCCAGCATCGCCCGCGCATCGGCGGCATCGACCGGCTTGCCGAACACTTCACCGTCCAGCACCACTTCGGTGTCCGAACCGAGCACCCGCGCCTGCGGGTCATCGGCCAGCACCCGGGCCAGCCCGGCGCGCGCCTTGTCGGCGGCGACCCGGCAGACATATTGTTCGGCACTTTCAGCCGCAGCGCGCTGCTCGACAACCTCCAGGTCCAGGGCCTGGAAGGGGCGTCCGAGTCGGGCCAGCAACTGGTTGCGTCGGGGGGAGCGGGAAGCAAGATAGAGCATCGGCACAGCATAACCTGAGGCCGCCACCTGAATCGTCGGCAACCCGTTCCGGAACGCGTTCAACCCCGAACAGGCTCACAGCGCGTTCATCGCTACGACACCACCCTCACCGGCACAACAAGGAGTTCTCCATGCGCCTGACCGCCACCCCGCTGCTGCTCGCCCTGTCCCTTGCCCTTGGAACCTCGATGACCGCCCATGCTGCCCCGCCGTCGCCGTCGATCGCCGCCCCCGCGGAAGGCACCCTGCTGAACATCTCGGCCAACGCCGAGGCCACCCGCGTACCGGACGTGGCCACCCTGTCGGCCGGCGTGGTTACCCAGGCCGCCGATGGCAACAGCGCCATGCGCCAGAATGCCCAGCAGATGGACAAGGTGCTGGCCGCGATCAAGGCCGCCGGCATTGCCGAGCGCGACGTGCAGACCAGCGGTGTCAGCCTCAACCCGCAGTACCGCTATGCCGACAACGAAGCACCGAAGATCACCGGCTACCAGGCCAGCAACACGGTCAGCCTGAAGGTGCGCGACATCGCCAAGCTCGGCAAGGTGCTGGACGCACTGGCGGCGCAGGGTGCCAACCAGATCAACGGCCCCAGCTTCGAGATCGACCAGCCCGAACCGGTGTATGACGAAGCCCGCCTGGCGGCGCTGAAGAAGGCCCAGGCCCGTGCCCAGACCTACGCGAAGTCCCTGGGCCTGCAGGTGCGCCGCATCGTCAGCATCTCCGAGAACGCCGGTGGCGGTTACCGCCCGATGCCGATGATGCGTGCCATGGCCGCCGGGGCGGCGATGGACAAGGCCACCCCGGTCGCGCCGGGTGAATCGACCGTGTCGGTCAACCTGGACGTGGTGTTCGAACTGGGCCGCTGATCGCCGCCGCCCGTGCCGAACCAGGCGGGTCCCGAACGGGGCCCGCCTTTTTTCATGCCTGCTGCCGGGGCTGGCTGAAGGCCAGCCCAACGATCCAGCCCGTGCCTCTAGGCAGTGGCCGCCATGCCGCGCTACTGATGCACTGCCAGCCGCGTGCGGCAACCCCGCCACGGGCCCTGGTGCGTTGAGGACTTCGTCACTGGCATGGAGGTGGACCATGGTTCGTACGTATCCCGTTGCATCCCCGCACTTCGACCCCGCCCGCGTTGCCGCCTGGAGCGCGGCCATCGCCCTGCATCTGCTCGCGTTCCTGTTGTTGCTGATTCCGGCCACCTATCAGGCCATCACCACACTGCCGCGCGACACCACCACGGTGCGGCTGATTCCGAGGGAACTGCCCAAGCCGCTGCCGCCGCCGCCCAAGTACGTGGAGCCACAGCACGTGGACGTCGTGCCGAAGCAGCAGAGCGTGCCGAAGGAAACAACGCCATTGCCGACGCCGACCGCCACGCTGGAGGAGGCACAGGGCATCATCACTCCCGCCGCGGAATCGACACCGGTGCAGTCGGCCCCGGGCATCGACCGTTCGACACCGTTGGCCGGTGCCCAGCTGCAGTACCGCAGCGCCCCACCGCCGTCCTATCCGGTGCCGGCGTTGCGCAACCACGAGCAGGGCACGGTACTGCTGCGGGTGGAGGTCGACAGCAGCGGCCAACCAGTCGCGGTCAGCATCGAGCGCAGCAGCGGCTCGCGCAGCCTGGACCTGGCCGCTCGCCAGCAGGTGCTCAAGCGCTGGCGCTTCGAGCCCGCACAGCGTGATGGCATAGCGGTACCGGCCATCGGCCTGGTACCGGTGCAGTTCTCGCTGCCGGACTGAGGCTTTCAGGGCCGGCCCGGCAACCTTTCCGGGCCGGCCTTCACACGCGAAAGGACAGACTCGGCAAAGTCCGCGATCAAGCGTTACGAATTAAGCAAAATTTCACTACTTCGTCACCTGTCGGAAACCTAGATTGATCCGTCCCGGACAGTACCGGAGACAGCCCTCAACGCTACGGTTTTCCAGTTAGGAGAGAAGCTGTGAAACACCTGATCCAACGGCCCGCCAGCCGCCGCCGCTGCACCCTGGCATCGTCCATCACCCACGTCCTTGCCGGCGGCACCCTGCTGCTGGTGGGCACCATGGCTTCCTCCTCCGCCTTCGCGCAGGAAAAGGCCACCAACCTCGACCGCATCACGGTCACCGGTTCGAACATCCCGCGTACCAACACCGAAACACCGTCCCCGGTGCAGGTGGTGACCCGCCAGGAAATCGACCGCACCGGCAAGACCTCGCTGGCCGAGTACCTGCAGACCATCACCGCCGATGGCGCCGGCTCGATTCCCAAGACCTTCGGCAACGGCTTTGCCGGCGGTGGCGCGGGCATCTCGCTGCGCGGCCTGGGCGCCGGCTCGACGCTGGTATTGTTGAATGGCCGTCGCATGGCGACCTATGGCCTGGCCGATGACGGCCAGAAGGTCTTCACCGACCTGAGCACCATCCCGCTCGACGCCGTTGAACGCGTGGAAGTGCTGAAGGACGGCGCCTCGGCGATCTATGGTTCCGATGCCATCGCCGGCGTGGTCAACATCATCCTGCGCAGCGACTTCCAGGGCGTCATCCTGCGCGGCTCCTACGGGCTGTCCGGTGACAGCGATGGCGACGCCAAGAAGGCGACCCTGACCGCCGGTACCGGCGATCTGGCCACCGATGGCTGGAATGCGTTCTTCAGCCTGGACGTGGGCAAGACCGACGCGATCAAGCTGAGCGACCGCAAGAACCGCAAGTGGATCGGTACCGGCGACACCCGCCCGTGGGGCTATGACAAGACCGCGCAGTTCCTTGGCGGTGCTTACACCCGTGGCGGCACTTCCGGCGGCTCCGGCCCCAACGGATCCTACCTCGACGCCACCGGCCACCTGGTTCCGCTGCCCGGCTGCGAAGGCCTGACCACCATCGGTGGCCAGACCCCGGCCAGCATTGCCGCCGACGGCTGCCTGTTCGATCCGGCGCAGCAGTACCGCGACCTGATTCCGGAAGAGAAGTACGTCAACGTGTTCGGCCGCGCCAGCTTCGCCTTCGGCGAGGGCGGCGAGATCTACACCGAGATCGGCTACTCGAAGAAGGAAACCATCTTCAGCAACACCCCGTCCGGCGTGTCGGGCGGCTGGGGCTACCCGGGCGGTCCGGTCAACGCCAACTCGGGCCCGGGTGCCACCGTGCTGGGTGCCAACCACCCGGACAACCCGTTCTACGGGCAGCCGGGCGCCACCCCGGTCCGCGTGCGCTACTCGGCCTGGGATGTCGGCCCGCGCGTGACCGACAACACCAACGAGTTCAACCGCTTCCTGGTCGGCATCAAGGGCAACTGGGGCGACTGGAGCTACGACACCGCCTACCTGCACTCGGGTACCGACCTGACCAACGAGCGCACCGGCTTCCTGCGCTACAGCGCCGTGCAGTGCGCACTGGGCAATGCGAACTGCGCCGGTGGCGTGTGGCGCATCGGTGATGATGCCGGCAAGAACTCGCAGGCGTTGTACGACTACATCTCGCCGAAGATCAGCGCGCGTGCCAAGTCGAGCCTGGACATGTTCGACTTCACCGTGTCGCGCAGCCTGATGGACCTCAAGGGTGGCCCGCTGGGCCTGGCGATCGGTACCGAGTGGCGCAAGACCAGCAACAGCCTGACCCCGCAGACCTACACCGACCAGGGCGACATCATCGGCCTGGGCTATTCGGCCTACGACGGCACCCAGAACGTCTACGCCGGCTACGTCGAACTGTCGGCACCGGTACTGGAGCAGCTGGAACTGTCCGGCGCGCTGCGTTACGACAAGTACGAAAGCGGTGAAGGCAAGGCCACGCCGAAGCTGGGCGTGAAGTGGACCCCGGCCGACTGGATCGCCCTGCGCGCCAGCTACGCCGAAGGCTTCCGTGCGCCGAACCCAGCCGAGAACGGCGATGGTGGCCTGGCCGCCTTCTCCTCCGCGGTCGATCCGGTGCGTTGCCAGATCAGTGGCGGCGCAGCGAGCGAGTGCGGTGCCAATTCGGTGGCCATCATCACCAAGCCGAACAAGCTGCTGAAGCCGGAAGAGTCCAAGAGCTACTCGATCGGCCTGGTACTGCAGCCGACCTCGACCACTTCGATGACCGTCGACGCCTGGCAGATCAAGCGCACCAACGAGATCGTCCAGGGCAACACCGAAGACGCCATCCTTGCCGGCAACGTGCTGCGTGACAGCAATGACCTCAATGGCGTGGCCAACAGCGGCACCATCCTGGCGGTCAACACCGGCTACGTGAATGCCAGTTCCTCGCGCGTCCGCGGTATCGACACCGACATCCGCCAGACCTTCGAGATCGGCCCGGGCCAGCTGGAGCTGGACCTGCAGTGGAGCCACATCCTGAAGTTCGAACGTACCGAAGCCGGCAAGACGGTCGATTATGTGGGCACCCACGGCAATTGCGATGTCACCAACTGCATCGGTACGCCGAAGGACAAGGTCAACTTCGGCACCACCTGGAAGCAGGGCCCGTGGAGCGTCAGCGGCATCGTCAACTACATCAGCAAGATGGACAACACGGGCAGTCGTGGCGGCAGCTACCTGGCCTTCTACGCTGACGAAACGCCGGTGACCAAGATCTCTTCGTTCACCACGATGGATCTGTCGGGCCGCTGGAGCATCAACGATTCGTTCGAACTCAATGCCTCGGTGGCCAACGTGTTCGATCGCATCGCCCCGCTCGATCCGACCACCTACGGCGCGGTGAACTACAACCCGATGCACTTCTCCGGTGCACTGGGCCGTTACTACACCGTCGGCTTCAAGTACACGTTCAAGTAACAGCGGCATCGCCGTTGCATGCAGCACCTTCGAAGGCCCGGGCACCTGCCCGGGCCTTCGTCTTCCTGGCCCTTGCAGGCGTGTTCACGGCCACGCGGCTACCGTGTCCACGCGGCATCACTGCCGCAGGGGATCTCCATGGCCGCAACATCGCAACGACTGGGCCTGCCCGCGTTGACCGCACTGGTGGTCGGCTCGATGGTCGGTGCCGGCATCTTCTCCTTGCCACAGAACGTCGCGCGCAGCGCCGGCCCGGCCGCGGCGCTGATCGGCTGGGCGGTGAGTGGCGCCGGCATGCTGATGCTGGCCTTCGTGTTCCAGGCGCTGGCCAACCGCCGGCCGGACCTGGATACCGGCATCTACGCGTATGCGCGCGAGGGCTTCGGCAACTACATCGGTTTCTCTGCGGCGTGGGGCTACTGGGTCGCCTCCGTGCTTGGCAACGCCAGTTTCTTCGTGCTGATCTTCAGTGGCCTCGGCCACTTCATGCCGGTCTTCGGTGAAGGCAATACGCCGGCTGCGGTTGCCGCATCGTCCGTGCTGCTGTGGACCGTGCATCTGCTGGTGCTGCGTGGCCTGCGCACCGCGGCCATCGTCAACGGCCTGGTGACCGTGGCCAAGCTGCTGCCGATCGCGCTGTTCCTGGTGCTTGCCGCCGGTGCGTTCCGTCTCGATGTGTTCCGCGCAGACTTTCTCGGTACGCCTGCACTCGGCGACCTCGGCCAGCAGCTGCGCGGCATGATGCTGGTCACCGTGTGGGTGTTCATCGGCATCGAGGGCGCCAGCATCTACTCGCGGCGTGCCGCCCGCCGCGCCGACGTCGGCCGCGCCACGGTGATCGGCTTCCTCGGCGTCTGGCTGCTGCTGGTACTGGTCAGCCTGCTGTCGATGGGTGTGCTGACGCAGGCTGAACTGGCCGGGCTGCCCAATCCCTCGATGGCCTACGTGCTGCGTGCCATCGTCGGCGAGTGGGGCGCCACGGTGATCATCATCGGTTCGATCATTTCCGTACTCGGTGCGCTGCTGGCCTGGGTGCTGCTGTGTGCCGAAGTGCTGTATGCCGCAGCGGGCGACGGCACCATGCCGGCGTTCCTGGGCCGCGAGAACGCACGCGGCGTGCCCGCCAACGCGCTCTGGCTGAGCAACGGCCTGATCCAGCTGTTCCTGCTGCTGGTGCTGGTCAATGCGGGCAGCTACACCGGGCTGGTGCTGCTGGCCGCGTCGATGAGCCTGGTGCCGTATTTCCTGTCCACCGCGTTCGGCGTGCAACTGGCCTGGCGCGGGCACGCCTACGCAGGCGAGCCGAGCGTGCGCTGGCGCGATTTCGGCGTCGCACTGCTGGCCAGTGCCTATGCGCTGTGGCTGGTGTATGCCGGCGGCCTCGACAACCTGCTGCTGTCGGTACTGCTGTACGTACCCGGCGTGGTGTTGTTCGCGCTGACCCGGCGCCAGCGCGGCGAGCGGGTGTTCACGCGTTGGGAGTGGGTACTGTTCGGCGCGATTCTGCTGGTGGCGATTGCCACGCTGGTGGCGTTCTCGAAGGGCCAGCTGACGCTGTAGAGCCGAGCATGGGCTCGGCTCTACAACGGGCGTTCCGGCAACATGCCGATGTCCTGCATCCAGCGCTCGGCCAGGTGGGGCCATGCCGCGACCGGTGCATCCTGCCTGCGCAGGCCGAACGCATGGCCGCCGCGTGCGAACAGGTGCATTTCCACCGGCACGCCCGCATCGATCAAGGCACGGTAGTAGGCCAGCGATTCGCGCACGTCATCGGTACGGTCATCGGTGGCCTGCGCGATGAACGTTGGCGGCACCTTGTCATCCACGACGATGTCCTTGACCAGCGACAGTCCCTTGCCGTGCCCTGCCCACAGGTGCCCGGAATACATGACCATCGCGAAATCGGGCCGGCTCGGCTGTGCATCGGCCGCATCGATCGGCGTGTAGCTGCGCCGCGCATGCGTGCTCAGGCCAGCCACCACATGGCCACCCGCGGAAAAGCCGATCACGCCGATGCGTTTCGGGTCGATCTTCCAGCGCGCGGCCTGCGCACGCAGCATTCCCATTGCACGCTGTGCATCCTGCAGCGCCATCGGCACCGATGGGATATCGCGGCAGTTGCAGTCCCGGTCCCAGTTCGGTCCCGACGCCGGCACGCGATACTTGAGCAACGCACAGGTGATGCCCTGCGTGGTCAGCCATTGGCAGATCTCGCTGCCTTCCAGATCCATCGCAAGCACGCGGTAGCCACCGCCCGGCACCACCATCACTGCAGCGCCGTTGCCTGGCTCCCTCGGCGGAAACACGGTGAGGGTCGGCACCGCCACGTTCTGCAGCATCATCCAGCGTTCGCCACTGGCTTCGGAAATCGCCTCACTGAGCTGCTCGGGTCCCTTCAGTTTCGGCGGCACCGCCGCCTTGCCATCCGGCCACAACGGCAGCTCCGTGGCGCCCTGCGGCGGGTGCCAGGTGGGAGGTTCAGCTTTCGCCGAGGCGAACGGCAGCACCACAAGCAGCAGCGAGCCCAGCAACAGGAGTGCGCGCACGATCAACATCCTTGGTCGATGACGCTGCATTGTAGAGTCGAGCTTGCTCGACTGTCGTGGCCGATCAACAGAGCCGTCGAGCGAGCTCGACTCTACCCGGCGCAAAAAAAAACCTGCATCTCGCGATGCAGGTTTTTCAAAGTGGCGCCCGAAGTTGGACTCGAACCAACGACCCCCTGATTAACAGTCAAGTGCTCTAACCGGCTGAGCTATTCGGGCAGACGACTAGTATAACCACTCTTCACGCGCGATGGTAGGGGTGATTGGCAATCATCGCCGCAGCACGGTACAGCTGCTCGGCCACCACCAGCCGCACCAGCATGTGCGGCAGCGTCAGTGGCCCGATCGACCACTTCTCATCGGCCAATGCCGAGACTTCAGGCGAATGCCCTTCCGGGCCGCCGATCAGGAAGGCCAGGTCCCTGCCCTGCCCACGCCAATGTTCCAGGCGCTGCGCCAGCTGTTCGGAACTGAGCTGGCGACCCGGCACGTCGAGCGCGACCACGTACGCATTCTTCGGCAATGCAGCGATCACCCGCTTGCCTTCGTCTTCGGTGGCGCGGCGCGGATCGCGGCCCTTGCCACGCAGGCCAGGCTCGATTTCCACCAGCTCGAACGGCAGCCAGTGCGACAGCCGCTTCTGGTACTCGGCGAACCCCTGCGCGACCCAGCTGGGTGCGCGTTCACCGGTGGCGATCAGGCGCGCTTTCATCCAAGGCATCTCCAAAACGTCGACGGCGCCATCGGCGCCGTCGAAGGGTGCAGCACTGCGTGGCTCAGGCCACTTCGTCGTCGCTGGGCGGCGGCTGGTCGCCGACCGTCCACAGCCGTTCAAGCGCGTAGAACTCGCGCACGCGCGGCAACATCACGTGGACGATGACGTCACCCAGATCAACCAGCACCCACTCGGCTTCGCGCTCGCCTTCAACGCCCAGCGGCATCACGTCGATGTTCTTGGCGAAACGCACGACTTCGTCGGCAATCGACTTGACGTGGCGGGTCGAAGTACCCGAAACCACGATCATGTAATCGGCAACGCTGGACCGGCCGCGCACGTCGATCTCGACCAGGTCCTTGGCCTTCAGGTCTTCGGTGGCTTGGCGGACGCTGGCCAGCAGTTCCGGCACGGACGGCGGCGGGCTGGGCAGATCGACCTTGATGGTCTGGGGCTGGGTCTGGTTGCTCAAAGTGGATCGACTCGATAAACGTGGGGGCGATTATACGGGCAAGCCGCAGCTGCGGCATTCACGGCGTGGAGGGGCGGTACAGCCCGTGGACGGCAACGTAGTCGGCCACGGCGGGCGGCAGCAGCGCACGCCAGGGCCCGCCGGAGGCGATCTGCGAGCGCACTGCGCTGGCTGATTCGTCACGCAGTGGGTGGTGCAGGCGCAGGATGCGGCCGGCCGGGCTGGCGAACAGCGCCTGTTCGTTGTCGGCCCAGCGCCCTTCCAGGGCACGGCCCAGCGCGCCGTCAACCGAGGCCCGCAGCGGGCTGCCCGGGCGTTCGGCCACCACGAAATGGGCCAGCCCGAACAGGGCCTCCCATTCGTGCCAGCTGGGCAGGCCCAGCAGGCTGTCGGCACCGACCAGCCAGGCCAGCGGCCGGCTCGGCCCCAGTTCGGCGCGCAGCTCGCGCAGGGTATCGACGGTGTAGGACGGGCGACCGGGGAAACGCGCCGCACGGTCCAGCTCGCGGCGGTCCAGCAGCAGGCCGGGCTCGTCGCCAATGGCCAGCGACAGCATGGTGCAGCGCTGCTCGGCGGTCGCACCGGGTACCGCGCGATGCGGCGGGTCGGCCGCCGGCAGCATGCGCACCGCCACCTGCAGTTCATCGCGGGCGGCACGCGCGATCGCCAGGTGCCCGAGGTGCACCGGATCGAAGGTGCCCCCGTAATAGATCCGCAGGCTCATCGCTCAGGCCCGCGCCAGCAGGCGCACCGCACGCGGTTCGGCCACGGCCACCAGCAGGCGCTCCAGCGCCAGCCAGGCATCGCCGTCGGCCCGCCCCTTGGCGATGCGGTCGACCAGCCCGGCTTCGGCCACGAAGCGCTCCCAGCGCTTGCCTTCCGGGTGGCGCTGCAGCGCACGCTTGTACGGCGCCTGGCGCGACTCCCAGATGCCCCGCGACTTCATTTCGGCGGCCAGGTTGCCGCCCCGCGCCTGCACCCGGGCCAGGCCGGCACCGGCCAGCAGCTCGCGGATCACCATCGGCATCAGTGCGGCCACCGCTTCGCCTTCGCCGCGCAGGCCGGCCAGCATGCGCAGCACCGCCGGCGGCTGGCCGGAGAACGTCGCCTCCAGCAGCCGGAACACGTCGTAGCGGGCGGCATCGGCCACCAGCGATTCCATCCGTTCCACATCCAGCGGCTGGCCATCGGCCAGCAATGCCAGCTTGTCGATCTCCTGGGCAGCGGCCAGCAGGTTGCCTTCCACCCGCTCGGCCAGTCGCTGCACGGCGGCCGGGTCGGCCCGCAGGCCCTTGCCACGCAGGCGGCGCTCGATCCAGTCCGGCAGTTCGTGCGGCTTGATCGCCCAGGCCACCGACAGCACGCCGATGCGGTTGACCGCCTCGGCCCACTTGCCCTGGTGGGCCTTGCTCCATTCGTTGGCGGTGATCATCAGCACCACGTCCGGCGCCGGGTTGGCGCAGAACTGGCTGATCACCTCGGCGCCGTCCTTGCCCGGCTTGCCGCTGGGCAGGCGCACCTCGACCAGGCGACGGGCGCTGAACAGGCTCGGCGCATTGAAGCTGGCGTCAAGCTGGTTCCAGTCGAAATCGCGGCCATCGGCGTCGAACACCTCGCGCTCGCCGATCCCGGCACTGCGCGCACGCGCGCGGATGGCGTCGGCCGCCTCCAGCACGCGCAGCGTCTCCGGGCCGGCAATCAGATAGACCGGCGCCAGTGCAACATCAGCGCCCTGGCTGGCCAGCTGCTCCGGACGCAGTTCCATCTTCGCTGCTCAGTGCTTGGCTGCGGGAACCGGCTCGGCCGGCACCGCGCCTTCGACGGGCTTGGCCTTCGGTGCCGACAGGCTGCCCCCCTTCTCAAGCTCGGCGCGGACCACGCTGTCGATGCGGCGGATGATCGATGCGGACATTTCCCGGCGCAGCTCATCGGCCAGGATCTCGCGCTCGGTGGTGGTACCGGTGGCGTCGGTCGGCGGCGACACGTAGTCACGCGACAGCTCGATCACCTGCTGCGGCACCAGCTCGCTGCCGTCTTCGCGACGGAAGATGAAGATCACCGCGTAACGCAGGCTGTATTCCTGTGCGCGGCCCTGCGAATCGATGGCGATCGGCAGGTCACCCCAGCTTTCGGACAGCACCTGCAGCTGGGTACTGGGTTCCTTGCTGTCTTCATCGGCCAGCTTGGCGCCGGAGGCGAGCAGGCTGCGGTTGAGCAGCTTGACCAGTTCGCTGTACGGCGCGGTGGAGACTACCTTCACCGGCGCGGTGTCGGTCGGCAGCATCAGCTTGCTGCGCAGATGGAAACCGCAGCCGGCAAGGCCGAGGGCAAGAACAAGGGCAAGCAGGATTCGGGTCATGTAGACAGTCTGGCGGAGCCGGGCGATCACGGCAACACACAGCCTGCCCGAAGCCGCGTGAATGCAGGGCCATCAAGTGCATGGCCCGGCACCGGAAAGGCACCGGCCACCACGCAGGTGGCCGGTGCGGGATGCATCAGGCAACGACGATGTTCACGATCTTGCCTGGCACGATGATGATCTTGCGCACCGTCAGGCCTTCCATGAACTTGGCCGCGTTCGGTTCAGCCAGGGCCAGCGCCTCGACCTGCTCGCGCGCGGCATCGGCCGCCACCTCGATGGTGCCACGCAGCTTGCCGTTGACCTGCACGGCCAGGGTCAGCGCATCACGCACCAGCGCACCGGCATCGGCCTGCGGGAACGGCTGGTCTTCCAGCAGCGTCTCGCCATGGCCCAGCACCTGCCACAGGGCGTGGCTGGCGTGCGGGGTGATCGGGTTCAGCAGCAGCACGATGGCCTGCAGTGCTTCCTGGCGCACCGCACGGCCCTGCCCGCTGCCGTCCTCGAACTTGGCCAGCGCGTTCATCAACTCCATCACCGCGGCAATGGCGGTGTTGAAGCTGTGGCGGCGGCCGTAGTCGTCGCCGACCTTGCCGATGGTTTCGTGGGTCTTGCGGCGCAGGGCCTTCTGGCTGGCATCCAGCGCGGCCGCGTCCAGCGCCGGGGCCGCACCGTCGGCAGCGTGCTTCTGCACCTGGGCCCACAGGCGGCGCAGGAAGCGGGCCATGCCATCCACGCCGGCCTCGTTCCACTCCAGCGACTGCTCAGGCGGCGCGGCGAACATCGAGAACAGGCGCACGGTGTCGGCGCCGTACTTGCCGACCATCGCCTGCGGGTCCACGCCGTTGTTCTTCGACTTGGACATCTTCTCGGTGCCACCGACCACCACCGGCTGGCCGTCGGCGATCAGGGTGGCGCCGGTGATGCGGCCGCGTTCATCGCGCTGCACTTCCACATCGGCCGGGTTGATCCAGTCCTTCGAGCCGTCCGGGTTCGGGCGGTAGTAGGTCTCGGCGATCACCATGCCCTGGCACAGCAGGTTGCGCGCCGGTTCGTTGCTGTCCACCATCCGCGCGTCGCGCAGCAGCTTGTGGTAGAAGCGGAAATACATCAGGTGCAGGATCGCGTGCTCGATGCCGCCGATGTACTGGTCGACCGGCAGCCAGTAGTTGCCGCGCTTGTCGACGGCATCGCGCGCACCCGGCGAGGTGTAGCGGGCGTAGTACCAGCTCGACTCCATGAAGGTGTCGAAGGTATCGGTTTCGCGCTCGGCCGCACCGCCGCACTCCGGGCAGGTGGTCTTGCGCCATTCCGGGTCGGTCTTGATCGGCGAACCGGTGCCCGAGAACGCCACGTCTTCCGGCAGCACCACCGGCAGCTGCTCTTCCGGCACCGGCACCGCACCGCACTTGGCGCAGTAGATCACCGGAATCGGGCAGCCCCAGTAGCGCTGGCGGCTCACGCCCCAGTCGCGCAGGCGGTAGTTGACGCGGCGCTGACCCTGGGCCTTGCGCTCGAAACGCTCGGCCAGTGCTTCGAAGGCACCCTGGAAGTCCAGGCCGTCGAACTCGGCCGAATTGACCAGTTCGGTCTGCCGGCTCTTGTCGCTGTACCAGTCCTGCCAGCGGCTGCCGTCCCAGCTGCGCTCTTCTTCGCTGCGCGCATCCTTCAGCGCGATCACCTGCTTGATCGGCAGGCCATACTTGTTGGCCACTTCGTTGTCGCGCTGGTCATGGCCCGGGACGGCCATCACCGCGCCGGTGCCGTAGCCCATCAGCACGAAGTTGGCGACCCAGACCGGCACCTGCTCGCCGGTGACCGGGTGCAGGGCACGCAGGCCGGTGTCCATGCCGCGCTTTTCCTGGGTTTCCAGTTCAGCCTCGGACACGCCGCCCTGCTTCAGGTCGGCCAGCATCGCGGCCAGCTCCGGGTTGTTCTTCGCCGCGTGCAGCGCCAGCGGGTGCTCGGCGGCGATCGACACGAAGGTCACGCCCATCACGGTGTCCGGGCGGGTGGTGAACACGCGCAGCGGATCCAGCACACCGCCGTCCACGTCACGCACGTCGAACTGGATTTCCAGGCCTTCGGAACGGCCGATCCAGTTGCGCTGCATGGTCTTGACCGATTCCGGCCAGCCCTCCAGCTCGTCCAGGCCGTCCAGCAGTTCCTGGGCGTAGTCGGTGATGCGCAGGAACCACTGCGGGATCTCGCGCTTCTCGACCAGGGCGCCGGAACGCCAGCCGCGGCCGTCGATCACCTGCTCGTTGGCCAGCACGGTCTGGTCGACCGGGTCCCAGTTCACCACCGCGTTGCGGCGGTAGGCCAGGCCCTTGCGCATCAGCCGGGTGAACATGCGCTGCTCGTGGACGTAGTAGTCCGGACGGCAGGTGGCAAACTCGCGCGACCAGTCGATGGCATAGCCCAGCGACTGCAGCTGGCTGCGCATGTGGTCGATGTTCTTGTAGGTCCACGCCGCCGGCGCGGTCTTGTTCTTGATCGCGGCATTTTCCGCCGGCAGGCCGAACGCGTCCCAGCCCATCGGCTGCAGCACGTTGTGCCCGGTCATGCGCTTGTAGCGGCTGATCACGTCACCGATGGTGTAATTGCGCACGTGCCCCATGTGCAGCGCACCGGACGGGTACGGAAGCATCGACAGGCAGTAGTACTTCGGCTTGTCCGAAGTCTCGTCGACCTCGAAGGCACGGGTGGCATCCCAGAAGCTCTGGGCGGCGGATTCAACCTGCTGCGGGTCGTAGGCGTTGGTTTCAGCGCTGGTCATGGAACACGCGGATGCGGCGGCAAAGCGGTACAGCGTACCGCAGTGCGGCAAACGTCTCCAATCCTGACTGCCGCCCGCAGGCGCCGCCCACGCGTGGAGACCGTCTCAGCGAGCCCGCGACAGAGGCAGGGCCAGGGCCAGCCAGACCGACCAGCAGGCGAAGGCCACGCGCTGTGCCAGTGGCGCCGGCAACACGCCCTGCAGGGCAAAGGCCGCCACCGCCGCCAGTACGGCGCAGGCGGCCGCCAGCCCGCCGAGGGCCTTGCCATGACCCTGGCGCAGGTGGGAGATGCCCAGCAGCAGGGCGCCGGCAACGAATCCCAGCACCCAGACCATCCAGGCGCTGGCGTGCAGCTGGCTGGCCGGTCCATGCAGGTCTTCCACGTCCAACGGCAATAGACCCATCGCCGCAAAGGCCAGGCCGGCCAGCAGCAGCATCTGGCTGCCCACCCGCGGCGCCCAGCCGGCCGTCGCGGCAAGGCGGCGGCGCAGGCACTCGGCCACCGCCGCCGCCAGCAGGCCGGGCAGCACGAAGCCCAGCAGATTGAACCCCAGCGCATGCGGCACGCCGCGTGCACCCAGCAGGGCCACCGGGTGGCGCGCCTGCGCGTAGCCGTCCAGCGTCGCGCCGAAACCCACCACGGCCAGGACGAAGATGGCTGCAGCAAGCAGCCCCAACCAACGATCACGCCGGAGCACGGACATCGCGCGGATTCACCAGGAGCGGAAGACCGGCCATTGTCGCGGCAACGATGCGGGGCGCCAAGCGGCGGCACATTTCAGAATCATTCGATATCCGTGCCCGCATGCCGCGCGCGATGCTCGGGGCATGGCAGTTCCGCCATGCAGGGAGACTTCCCATGATCCATCGTATCCTCATCGCCGGTGCGCTCAGCCTGGGCCTGGCCACCACGGCCCACGCCGGCGAGTTCCAGTGCTCAGCCTGGATCGGCGCGCCCAGCGCCACGGCACCGCCGAGCAGCAACTTCTTCGGGGGCCCCACCATCAAGGCGCCCGACGCCCGCACCGCGGCTGAGCTGTATCAGGCCCGCATCTCCGAAACGACCCTGCCGCTGAAGACCGGGCGCTGGATCGTGCATCACGTCCGCTGCGATGAGCTGAAGTAACGGCTGGCGCATCGAGGGCAGGCCCCGCGCCTGCCCCTCCCCGCCCGGAATGGCCATGGTTGGTGGCGCCACCAAAGGGTTGAGTCTGACATCGATCGTCACCATAGAATCGGTCTCCAGATGCCAGACGATGCCTCCCCCATGACCGAGACGACCTACGTATTCGACGCTACCACCGCGACCTTCGAGGCCGAAGTCCTGCAGAAGTCGCTGCAGACGCCGGTACTGGTCGATTTCTGGGCCACCTGGTGCGGGCCGTGCAAGACCCTTGGCCCGATGCTGGAAAAGCTGGCGGCCGAATACAACGGCGCCTTCGAGCTGGCCAAGGTCGATGTCGACAAGGAACAGCAGATCGCGGCAGCGTTCCAGATCCGCTCGGTACCGACCGTGTTCCTGGTCAAGGGTGGCCAGCTGGTGGACGGCTTCCCCGGCGCGATTCCGGAAGGCCAGCTGCGCGAGTTCCTGGCCCAGCACGGCATCGTGCCCGCCGATATCGGCGATGCCACCGCCGAGGACGAAGCACCGCTGGACCCGCAGGCGCAGGTGGACGTGCTGCGCGCGCAGATCGCCGCCGAGCCGGACAAGGATGAGCTCAAGCTCGACCTGGCCCTGGCCCTGCTGCAGATCGGCGGCGTGGACGAGGCGGGCGCACTGATCGATGCCCTGCCCGCCAACCTGGCCACCGATGACCGCGCCGTCCGTGCCCGTGCCCGCCTGTCCTTCGCGGCCGCGCTGAAGGACGCCCCGGCGGCTGAAGTGCTGGACGCGCGCATCGCCACCGACGGCAATGACCTCAAGGCCCGCCACCTGCGGGGGGTACAGCTGCTGCTCGGCGGCCATGACGAGGCCGCACTCGCCCAGTTCCTGGAAATGCTGCGGATCGATCGCAGATTCGAGGAAGGGTTGCCGCGCAAGGCCCTGATCGACGCCTTCAATGTGATCTCCGACGAGGACCTCGTTGGCCAGTACCGCCGCAGGATGGCCTCCCTGCTGTTCTGAACGGGAGCCCTCTTCGTTCAGAATCCCTGCACTGAACGCGGGCAATAATGCGCGAGATGGCGGCCGTTCGGCCGCCACGATCCGTTCGGGGGGATGAGGTCGGGGCCATCGGGTCTTGCAGCTGCACCCCCGCATTGCCGGGATTGCAAACTGTGACCTTCGTCCGCTCGCTGTCGTTCGCCAAGCGCTTCCAGGGCGCCCTGCTGTGTGCCCTTCTCCTCCTGCTGCTGCCAGGCGTGGCCGGCGCGCAGGACTGGAATTACCGGGTCCGTCCCGGCGATACCCTGTGGGATCTGGGCGGCCTGTACCTGAAGCCCTCGGTACGCTGGCAACAGCTGCAGCAACACAACCGCATCGACAATCCCTATCGGTTGCCGCCCGGCCAGCTGCTGCGCTTCCCGATCAGCTGGCTGCGTACCGAGCCTGCGCCGGCCCGCGTGCTGTCGGTTCGCGGCAAGGTCGAACTGTCCGGCGCCGATGGCAGCGCCACGCGCGCGATCCTGGCGGGCGAGCAGCTGCGTATCGGTGACACGGTGCAGACCGAGGGCGAATCCAGCGTCACCCTCGAGTTCGCCGACGCCTCGCGCCTGCAGCTGCGCGAGTACTCACGGCTGCGCCTGGACCAGCTCAGCCGCTATGGCCACACCGGCATGGTGGACACCCGCCTGCGCCTGCAGCAGGGCCGCGCCAGCAACCGGGTCACGCCCGCCCGCGGCCCGGCATCGCGCTACATCATCGATGCGCCCACCGCGACCAGCAGCGTACGCGGCACCGTATTCCGGGTCAGCGCCGGCGACGCCGGCCAGGTCGGTGCGACCGAGGTCCTGCAGGGCAAGGTGCAGGTCGGCAACACCCACGGACAGCGCCTGGTCCGGCCGGGCCAGGCCACGCTCAGCGGCAGCGCCGACGCCGCACCGGACGCGGTCTCCCCGCTGCTGCCGGCACCGCAGCTGCACAACGACGAACTGCGCCTGGCGCCGCTGCCGACGCTGCTTGCCTGGGAGCCCGTTGCGGGTGCCGCGCATTACCGCGTGGAAGTGGTGCAGTCCGCAACCCCGGAAATCCTGCTGTATGCCGCCACCACCACCGATACACGCCTGGCGATCGGCGACCTCCCGCCCGGCCAGCTGCGCATCCTGCTGCGCGCCGTCGATGCACAGGGCGTGGAGGGCCTGGACGCCAGCGCCGACTTCGAACTCAGTGACCAGCCACCCCCGCCGCTGACTGTGTCCCCCCTGCACGCGCAGACGATCAACAGCGACCGCCCGCGCTTCCGCTGGAGCCAGGCCCCCGGCGCGCGCAGCAGTGTGCTGCAGATCGCCTCCGATCCCACGTTCCAGCAGCCACTGCAGGAACAGGCGACCCATGGCACCGACCTGCGCCTGGCGCAGCCACTGCCGCCAGGCCAGTACTTCTGGCGCGTCGCGTCGCGTGATGGCAATGGCCACCAGGGCCGCTACGGCCAGGCACTGCCACTGCAGCTGAGCAATGAACCGGTCGACCCGGCGCTGCAACCGCCGGAAGCGGCTCATGGTGAACTGACCCTGCGCTGGCAGGCTGGCAGCGAAGGCCAGCGCTACCGGGTGCAGGTCGATCGCCATGGCGATTTCAAGGCACCGCTGGTCGACGAAACCGTGGCCGAGCCGCAGGTCAGTTTCAAGCGGCCGTGGAGCGGCACCCTGCATGTGCGCGTGCAGTACATCGACGATGACGGCCATGCCGGCGAGTTTTCGCCCGCCCAGCAGATCAAGCTGGCGTGCCGCCTGTGCTACGGCGCTGGCGGTGGTGCCGTGCTGCTCTGGTTGCTGTTGTGAGGCGTTCGCCACTGCCGTGGAGCAAGCGGATCGCACTGGCCCTGCTGGCCGGTGTGCTGACCGTGCTGGCCAGCCAGGGCCAATGGCTGTGGCGACAGGACGAGACCGCCTACGACGCGCTGGTCGGTGACTGGGACTACCGCCCCGACCCCAGCGTGCTGATCGTGGCCATCGACGAAGGCAGCCTGCAACGCATCGGCCAGTGGCCCTGGCCGCGCTCGATACACGCGCGCCTGCTGGACCGTTTGACCGATGCAGGTGCCGAGCGCGTCGCCCTGGACCTGATGCTGTCCGAACCGGATCGGCGCGACAGCCGCCAGGACGATGCGCTGGCGGCGGCCATCCGCCGCAATGGCCGGGTGGTGCTGCCGGTACTGGCCGCGCCCGCCGCGGGTGACCGCATGGCCGAGGAAATGCTGCCGATCCCGCAGATCGCGGCCAGCGCCGCAGCCATCGGCCACACCGATGTCGAAGTGGATGGCGACGGTGTCGCCCGCGGCCTCTACCTGCACGCCGGCATCGGCCAGCCACATTGGCCCGCGCTGGGCCTGGCGTTGGCCGGCCTGCCGGCAGGCGCCGTGCACGGCCTGCCCGACCCCGACCCCGGAGTCCGCTCGCCCTATCAATGGCGGCGCGACGACTATGTGCGCGTGCGCTACGCTGGCCCGCCGGAGCGACTGCCGCAGGTGTCCTACGCCGATGTACTCGACGGCCACGTCGACATGGCGATGCTGCAGGGCCGCCGCATCGTGGTCGGCATGACCGCCAGCGGCATCGCGCCGCGCCTGCTGACGCCGACCACGCGCGAATTCTGGATGAGCGGCAGCGAGTACCAGGCCAACATCGCTTCGATGCTGCTGCAGCACAAGCAGATCGATGTACTGCCCTCGGCATGGCAACAGGCCATCAGCGCGGTGCTGGTCGCACTGTGCGTCCTCCTACTCGGCCTGCGCCTGCCCTGGCTTGCGGCGCTGGCGTCGTTGCCGGCGGCCCCATTGCTGAGCTGGTTGCTGCTGCGCAGCAGCGATCTGTGGTGGGCGCCGGCCACCGCGATGCTGGGCATTCTGCTGGTGCTTCTGGCCTGGGCGATCTGGCGGATCTCGGCCTGGCACCGCCAGGCCAACCGCGATGCGCTGACCGGCCTGGGCAATCGCCTGCGCTTCGAGCAGTCGCTGCAGCAGGAATGCGACGCCGCGCGGCGCAGTGGCAAGCCGCTGAGCCTGGCGTTGATCGACGTGGACCATTTCAAGCGTCACAACGACCTCCACGGCCACCAGGTGGGTGATCGCGTGCTGCGCGATGTCGCCCGCCTGATCGGCGCGCATGCGCGGCGCCCGCGCGACATGGCCGCACGCTATGGCGGCGACGAATTCGCGCTGGTGCTGCCGGATACACCGGCCGAGGGCGCGCGCCTGGTGATCGAAGACCTGATCGCCTGCGTGCGGGCACTGCCGCCCCCGGGTGATGGCGGCGGCGAGCGGATCACCCTCACCATTGGTGTGTTCACCCGCGTACCCGACGGCGAACTGCAGCCGCATGACTTCGTGGAGGGCGCCGACACCGCCCTGTACCAGGCCAAGGCCAATGGCCGCGACGGATGTGTGATCGACGGCGCGTGAGGCACCATGTGCACTCCACCTGTAGAGTCGAGCTTGCTCGACTGCGCGCCCATCATTCGAGCGGCCAACAACACCATGCGAATGGATACTCCCCCAGGGTTGATGCCAGACCCGCACGTACAGGGTTGGCCATGGCATACAGCGCTTGTTGCCGGACATCCTGCTCATTCCGGATCAGGTGATCGTAGTAGCCCCGCTGCCACACCGGGCGTCCTTCACCGGAGTGCGCGTTGATCGCGATCGCCACCCTGGACTTGAGTGATTGCATGCAACGGCCAAGCGTACCTTCGCGCAACTGCAGAACCCAGTGCAGATGATCCGGCATCACCACCCAAGCCAATGACCGCGTGATCCCCTTGCAGTCGCTGGCTCGCAGCTCATCAGTCAAGGCATCCACGCATCGCGGGTCTGCAAAGACGCGTTGGCGTCCGGCAGTGACAGTGGTGACTACGTAGAAGCATCCGACCGTGGAGCATCGGCCGCGCAACAAGGCTGGACTGGGCATACGGGCAGCATGGACCGCGGTTCACGGCCAGACCTATCAGGAGACCCCGAAATGGCGATCAGACATTGTCTGAACTCGTTCGATTGAGGCCCGCTGGAAGCAGTCGAGCAAGCTCGACTCTACTCTCGCCTGCCGTCACGCCAGAATGGCGATGATCCGCCACCCGGTGCAACATACGCATGCGAATGGTTAGACTGTAGGCCTCGCCCTGCGCCCTCGGACCCGCATGAACGCCCGCCTGTTCCGCTTCGGCATCAATCTTTGGCCGCCGTTCCTGTTCACCGGCATCCACGTCACCCGGGTCTCGCCGGACTACCGGCAGATCGACGTCGAACTGCGCATGCGGCCCTGGAACCGCAACTACGTCGGCACCCACTTCGGCGGCAGCCTGTTCGCGATGACCGATCCGTTCTGGATGCTTGGCCTGCTGCACATCCTCGGCCGCGACTACTACGTGTGGGACCGTGCCGGTGCGATCGATTTCCTCAAGCCCGGCCGTGGCACCGTGCGCACCTCGTTCCGCATCGATGACGCGCTGCTGGAAGAACTGCGCGCCGAAGCGGCCAGCGGCGAAAAGGTGCTGCGCTGGTTCAGCAACGACGTGGTTGATGAAAAGGGTGAAGTCGTCGCGCAGGTGCGTAAGCAGGTCTACCTGCGGCTGAAGCCACACGCACGCTGAGCGTCAGTCGCGCGCCGTTGCCCCTGTGACGGGCGAAGCCTGCAGCGGTACCGACAGCCAGGGGCTGTCGGCAGCGCTGCGCGATGGCGAGCGGCGTGGCACCTGCAGGCGGCTGCCATCGGCCGACAGCTGCGGGGCGCGCACCGGCGAGCGGAACTGTTCCGGCAGACGCTGCAGCGCGTCTGCCGGGTCATCCGCCTGCTGCCGCAGCCAGCGCTGCGCCCCAAGCAGCCGCAGCATCGCAGCGGCGTCCTGGGTACGCGACGAATAGGCGGGATAGGCCGGTGCGGCGATATCCGTCAGCACGCAACCCATGATGTTCGACAGGCAACCGAAGTCACGCTGTGGCGGCGACGACACGGGCAACGGACGATCCGCCTCCAGTGCCGCCGTCGCTGCCGCGCCGCAGGCCCAGCCGAGGTTGCCGGCCACGCGTGCCAGGGTGCTGCTGCGGTCCAGTACCAGCACGCCGCCGAATTCCCTCGCCGAGGTTTCGATCGCCGCCTGGCTCATCGCGTACTCGCCCTGCATCGCCCGGCACAGGCTCTGTTCGTCGGCCCGCAGCGGCTGCATCGCCCGTGCGCATTCCGCGGGCAACGGGTGGTCGGCCGGAAGCTCGACCAGAATGTCGGCCAGCAGCTGTGCATTGGCCTGGACCAGGCTGGCACCGACGATGCTCTCGACCAGATAGCTGCCCCCGGGCACCAGCCGGCGCCCCAGCTGCAGCCCCAGGCAACTGCCGCGCAGGGCGCCATCAACATCGCCCTGTACGTAGGCCAGCGCGCGGGCGCTGGTGGCATCCATCACCAGGCCATAGGTCGGCAGGGGCACCTGGATGCCTTCGCCCTTCGGCTGGAACGGCGACACGAAGTGGTCCGCCTCGGCCAGCTGGTCCAGGCGCGCATGCAGCAGCTGGTGACCGGCGTGGGCTTCGGCAAACCGCTGCGGATCGGCGCGCACCTGCGCCAGGCAGCCGCTGGCGGCCGGGCCGCAGCTGGCGGATGGGCGCGAATGCAAGCCGCCGGGGGCGCTGGCCAGCTGGGGCTGTGTGACGTTATTGCCGTGCGGGTCGGCGTCCCAGCGCCGCACGTCTTCGGCCAGCGCCTGCTCGCGCTGGCGGGCATCCAGGCCGTCAACGCCAAGCGTCCACAACTGCGCATAGCCATTGCGGCCGGGTGCCGGCAGGCGGGTCTCCAGCCGCTGCTGCGCCTGCAGCCGCGATTCGGGGATGGGCCACATGCGCGAGGCACACCACACGACGATGGCCAGCACCAGCAGGCCCAGCAGGGTCCAACCCAACCCACGCAGTATCTTCAACACAGCGTCCCTTCCATGTGCCGTTGCCGCAGTTGATTGCCCAGCGTAATCGACCCGCG
>NZ_JASJSU010000045.1:0-34419 GCF_030237045.1 Stenotrophomonas maltophilia group sp. Smal17 | reverse complement strand
GGTATCCGAATGCCGGCCAGCGGCCGGCACTACCCGACGGGGTTTGATCGGGCTTCTGCTAAAATCCGGGGTCCATGTCGCGTACCTCATACCCCGCCCCGCCGCTGCCGCGCGCCGGCCAGCTCCGCGCCTGGTGGCGCGCCCCCGCATCGCCGACCGCCCTGGCCTGGTACCTGGCCCAGGCCGCGCGTGCGCACGACGCCCCGCTGCTGGTGATCGCCCGTGACAACCACGGTGCCAACCAGCTCGAAGCCGACCTGCAGACCCTGCTTGGCGGCGACCCGGCCCTGCCGGTGGTCGCCTTCCCGGACTGGGAAACCCTGCCCTACGACCGCTTCAGCCCGCATCCGGACATCATCTCGCAGCGCCTGGCCGCCCTGCACCGCCTGCCTGCGCTGAAGCGCGGCCTGGTGATCGTGCCGGTGCAGACCCTGCTGCAGCAGCTGGCCCCGCGCAGCTACGTGATCGGCGGCAGCTTCGACCTGAAGGTCGGCCAGCGCCTGGACCTGGAGGCCGAGAAGCGCCGCCTGGAGAGCGCCGGCTACCGCAACGTGCCGCAGGTGATGGACCCGGGCGACTTCGCCGTGCGCGGTGGCCTGCTCGACGTGTTCCCGATGGGTGCCGACGAGCCGCTGCGGGTAGAGCTGCTGGACGAGGACATCGACTCGATCCGCGCCTTCGACCCGGAAAGCCAGCGCTCGCTGGACAAGGTCGAGGCCGTGCACATGCTGCCCGGCCGCGAAGTGCCGATGGACGAGGCCAGCATCGCCCGCGTGCTGGCCACGCTGCGCGAACGCTTCGATGTCGATACCCGGCGCAGCGCGCTGTACCAGGACCTGAAGTCCGGGCTGGCCCCGGCCGGCGTCGAGTACTACCTGCCGCTGTTCTTCGAGCGCACCGCGACCCTGTTCGATTACCTGCCCAGCGGCAGCCTGCCGGTGGTCTGTGCCGGTGCCGGTGAAGCCGCCGAGACGTTCTGGGCGCAGACCGGCGAGCGCTACGAACAGCGCCGCCACGATGTGGAGCGCCCGTTGCTGCCGCCGTCGGCGCTGTACCTGTCGCCGGAACTGCTGCGCGAGCGCCTGAACGATGCGCCGCGCATCGAAGTGTGGTCGGCCGACCACGCGCGCATCGCCGATGCGCACGCGCTGGGCGACCAGCCGTTGCCGCCGCTGCCGGTGGCTGCGCGCGAAGCACCGGCCGGTGATGCACTGAAGTCCTTCCTCGGCCACTACCCGGGCCGGGTGCTGATCGCCGCCGATTCGCCGGGCCGCCGTGAAGCCCTGCTGGAAGTGCTGCAGGCCGCCGAGCTGAAGCCACCGGTGGTGGCCGACCTGCCCAGCTTCCTCGCCGGCGATGCGCGCTTCGCGATCGCGGTGGCGCCGCTGGAAGACGGCTTCGCGCTGGACGATCCGCGCATCGCGGTGCTGACCGAGCGCCAGCTGTTCCCCGAACGCGCCGGCAGCACCCGCCGCACGCGCCGTGCCGGCCGCGAGCCGGAGGCGATCATCCGCGACCTCGGCGAACTGACCGAGGGCGCGCCGATCGTGCACGAGGATCATGGCGTCGGCCGCTACCGTGGCCTGATCGCGATGGATGTCGGTGGCATGCCCGGCGAGTTCCTCGAAATCGAGTACGCCAAGGGTGACCGCCTGTATGTGCCGGTGGCCCAGCTACACCTGATCAGCCGTTATTCCGGTGCATCGGCGGAAACCGCGCCGCTGCACTCGCTCGGTGGCGAGCAGTGGAGCAAGGCCAAGCGCAAGGCCGCCGAGAAAGTGCGCGACGTGGCCGCCGAACTGCTGGAGATCCAGGCCCGCCGCCAGGCGCGTGCCGGCCTGGCACTGCAGGTGGACCGCGCGATGTACGAACCGTTCGCGGCCGGTTTCCCGTTCGAGGAGACCCCGGACCAGCTGGCCGCGATCGACGCCACCCTGCGCGACCTGGCCAGCAGCCAGCCGATGGACCGCGTGGTCTGCGGCGACGTCGGCTTCGGCAAGACCGAGGTGGCGGTACGCGCCGCCTTCGCCGCCGCCAGCGCTGGCAAGCAGGTCGCCGTGCTGGTGCCGACCACGCTGCTGGCCGAACAGCATTTCCGCAATTTCCGCGACCGCTTCGCCGACTACCCGATGAAGGTCGAAGTGCTGTCGCGCTTCAAGACCAGCAAGGAGATCAAGGCCGAACTGGAGAAGGTCGCCGCCGGCACCATCGACGTCATCGTCGGCACCCACCGCCTGCTGCAGCCGGACGTGAAGTTCAAGGACCTGGGCATGGTCATCGTCGACGAGGAACAGCGTTTCGGCGTGCGCCAGAAGGAAGCATTGAAGGCGCTACGCGCCAACGTGCACCTGCTGACCCTGACCGCCACGCCGATCCCGCGCACCTTGAACATGGCCATGGCCGGCCTGCGTGACCTGTCGATCATCGCCACCCCGCCGCCGAACCGGCTGGCGGTGCAGACCTTCATCACGCAATGGGACAACGCGCTGCTGCGCGAAGCCTTCCAGCGCGAGCTGGCGCGCGGCGGCCAGCTGTACTTCCTGCACAACGACGTGGAGAGCATCGGCCGCATGCAGCGCGAGCTGTCCGAGCTGGTGCCGGAGGCGCGCATCGGCATCGCCCACGGCCAGATGCCCGAGCGCGAGCTGGAAAAGGTGATGCTGGATTTCCAGAAGCAGCGCTTCAACGTGCTGCTGTCGACCACGATCATCGAATCGGGCATCGACATCCCCAACGCCAACACCATCATCATCAACCGCGCCGACCGCTTCGGCCTGGCCCAGCTGCATCAGCTGCGCGGCCGTGTCGGCCGTTCGCACCATCGCGCCTACGCCTACCTGGTGGCCCCCGACCGTCGTTCGATCACCCCGGATGCGGAAAAGCGCCTGGAAGCGATCGCCTCGATGGACGAACTCGGCGCCGGCTTCACCCTGGCCACGCACGATCTGGAGATCCGCGGTGCCGGCGAACTGCTGGGCGAGGACCAGAGCGGACAGATGGCCGAGGTCGGCTTCAGCCTGTACACCGAACTGCTGGAACGCGCGGTACGCAGCATCAAGCAGGGCAAGCTGCCCGACCTGGATGCCGGCGAGGAAGTGCGCGGCGCCGAAGTCGAGCTGCATGTGCCGGCGCTGATTCCGGAAGACTACCTGCCGGACGTGCACACCCGCCTGACCCTGTACAAGCGCATCTCCAGCGCGCGCGACAGCGATGCACTGCGTGAACTGCAGGTGGAGATGATCGATCGCTTCGGGCTGCTGCCGGATGCGGCCAAGCACCTGTTCGCCATCGCCGAGCTGAAGCTGAAGGCCAACACGCTCGGCATCCGCAAGCTGGACCTGGGCGAGAACGGTGGCCGCATCGTGTTCGAATCCAAGCCGAACATCGACCCGATGGCGGTGATCCAGCTGATCCAGAAACAACCGAACCTCTACGCCATGGAAGGGCCCGACAAGCTGCGCATCAAGCACCCGCTGCCGTTGCCGGAAGACCGCTTCAACGCGGCCCGCGCCCTCCTGACCACCCTCGCCCCGGGTTGATCGCCCCCGAATACCCCGCACCGGTCCCCACCCGGTGCGGGTGGATGCCCATGTTTCCTGACGCCGTACCCGCCCCCGACCTGCTGCACGCGCAGGCCTGCCTGATCGATGCCCTCTCGATGTCGCTGCAGATGCGCGACGCCTACACCCGCCACCACTGCGACCGTGTCGGCCTGCTCGCGCAGCGGCTGGCCGCACAGTGCGACCTCGACGCCGAGGCGTGTGAACAGATCGGCTTGGCCGCCCGCTTCCACGATATCGGCAAGATCGGCATCCCCGACGACGTGCTGCTGGCCCCGCGCCGGCACACCGACGAAGAGCGCGCGATCATGCGTGAGCACCCGGTGCGCGGCGAGCATATCTTCCTGGCCACCGGGCGCAGCGATGCCGCACCGGTCGCACGGCTGATCCGTGCCCATCACGAAGCCTTCGATGGCAGCGGCTATCCCGATGGTCTGCGTGGCGAGAGCATTCCGCTGGGTGCGCGCATCGTCACCATCGCCGATGCCTACGATGCGATGACCAGCGTGCGTCCCTATCGTGCCGCGATGGCGCGCGAGGCCGCGCTGGGCATCATCGAGAACCAGTCCGGTGGCCTGGTCGATCCTTACGTGCTGCAGCGCTTCCACCGCATGCTGGCGCAGGAGCCGGAGCTGGCGTAACTGCCTGCCGCCGGGTATCAACTGACGCGCCCGCCGACGCGCCGGTAGAGTCGACTGTTAGTCGACTGCCCTTCGTCCAGATCGCGAACATTCCGCGCTGCACGCGATAGTCGACCAACGGTCGACTCTACCAAGCGGGTTTCGTCGGGCCGGTTGGTCGACTGCCCTTCGTCCAGATCGCGAACATCCCGCGCTGCGCGCGATAGTCGACCAACGGTCGACTCTACCAAGCGGGTTTCGTCGGGCCGGTTGGTCGACTGCCCTTCGTCCAGATCGCGAACATTCCGCGCTGCACGCGATAGTCGACCAACGGTCGATTCTACCGATCCGGCGCCACCGGGCCGACAAACAAAAGGCCCGGCGTTCGCCGGGCCTTTCGCATCACGCATCACGTGCGATCGATTACCAGATCACCACGCGCTTGTCGTCGGCACGCACCATCGCGTCACCAGCCTTGCACTGGAACGCGGCAGCGAAGGACGGCATGTTCGACGGCGCGCCATTGGCACGGAAGTTGGCCGGGGCGTGCGGGTCGGTGTTCAAACGCACGCGCAGTTCACCGTCGGTGAAGTTGCGGCGCCACACGGTGGCCCAGTTCATGAAGAAGCGCTGGTCCTGGCTGTGGCCATCGACTGCGACGTTCGCCTTCGGGTCTTCCTTCAGCGCCATCTGCAGCGCGTCGTAGGCCACGGTCAGGCCACCCAGGTCGCCAATGTTCTCGCCCAGGGTCAGCTTGCCCTTCACGAACACGCCCGGCACCGACTCATAGCCGTCGAACTGCGCGACCAGCTGGTCGGTGCGCTGGGTGAAGGCCTTGCGGTCGGCGTCGGTCCACCAGTTGTCGAAGTTGCCGTTGGCGGCGAACTGGCTGCCCGAATCGTCGTAGCCGTGCATCATCTCGTGACCGATGACCGCACCGATGCCGCCGTAGTTCAGCGCCGGATCGGCCTTGGCGTCGAAGAACGGCGCCTGCAGGATTGCCGCCGGGAACACGATCTCGTTCTTGGTGGCGTTGTAGTAGGCGTTGACCGTCTGCGGAGTCATGCCCCACTCGGTCTTGTCCACCGGCTTGCCGATCTTGTCCAGCATGTAGCGGTAGTTGAACGCACGCGCGGCCTGCATGTTGCCCAGGTAGCTGTCACCGTTGGTCTGCAGGCCGGCCCAGTCACGCCACTTGTCCGGGTAACCGATCTTGGGGGTGAAGCTGGCCCACTTTTCCAGCGCCTTCTTCTTGGTTTCCTCGCCCATCCACGGCAGCTGCTCCAGGCGCGCCTTCAGCGCTACCGAGAGATTCTCCACCAGGTGCTGCATGGCCACCTTCGACTCGGCCGGAAACACGGCGTCGACGTACAGCTGGCCCAGCGCTTCACCCATGCCGCCATTGACCGACTCCAGCACGCGCTTCCAGCGCGGCTGCATTTCCTTCTGGCCACGCAGGGTGGTGCCGTAGAAGTCGAAGTTGGCCTTCTCGAACGGGCTGCTCAGGTACGGCGAAGCATCATCGATGGTGTGGAAGCGCAGGTAGGCCTGCCAGGTACTGGCCGGCACGTCGGCCAGCATCTTGTCCATTTCACCGAAGAAACCCGGCTGGGCCAGCGAGAACTTCTGCGCGGCCGGTACCTTCAGGGTGTCGAACAGCGCGGTCCAGCTGAAGTTCGGCGTCAGCTTGTCGGCGTCGGCGGCGCTGAGCGGGTTGTAGCGCTTGGCCGGGTCACGCATTTCGATGCGCGACATCGAGGCCTTGGCCAGGCGGGTTTCGAAGGCCATCACGGCCTTGGCCTGCTCGGCCGCCTGCGCAGCATCCACGCCGGACAGGGTCAGCACCTGCGCGATGTAGGCCACGTAGGCGTCGCGGATCTTGGCCTGGGCGTCATCGAAGTAGTAGCCCTTCTCCGGCAGGCCCAGGCCGCCCTGGCCAACATAGGCGATGACGTTGGCCGAATCCTTGTAATCGGCGTTGGCAAACAGCGAGAACAGCACGCCCTTGCCCTCGGCCTGGCTGTCGCGCAGGTACTGGGTGATGGCGGCGGTGTCGTTCAGCGCGCCGATCTTGTCGAGCGTCGGCTGCAGCGGCGCCAGGCCGGCGGCTTCGATCTTCGCTTCGTCGTTGCCGGTCTTCCAGATGTCACCGATCTTGGCTTCCACCGAACCGGCCTTGGCCTGGCTGGCGGCGGCCTGCTGTACCAGTGTGTGCTGCACTTCCAGCGAGCGCTCGCGCAGGATCTCGAAGCTGCCCCAGGTGGTCTGGTCGCCCGGCACCGGGTTGGCCTTCAGCCACTTGCTGTTGACGAAGCCATTGAGGTCGGTACAAGCCGAAATGGCCGGGTCCAGATCGGCGCTGTTGAGCGAGATCAGCGGCGTCTTGATCTGCGACAGGTCGAAGGCCGGCTTGGCATCGGCAGTGGCGGCCGGGGCGGTTTCGTTCTTGCCACAGGCGGCCAGCGAGGCGGCGATGGCGATCGTCAGGCCCAGCGGGACCAGATTGCGGACGTTCATGAGGCTCTCCTGCGGGTAATTCCACAGGGTAGCCGGGAAGGCCCAACGCGGGGACCAGCCAAAGGTCATGCCGCGGACGATATATCGATCAGGTCCGGCCCAACCGATTTTCCATTCGCGCACTTGCTAGTATCACATCAGCCCGATCTACCACCAGAATCGCAGGAAATGGAGAGGATATGCCATACGAACTAAAGGACCGCTTGGTAGTAGGTGTCGCATCGAGTGCAATGTTCGACTTAAGCGAATCCGACAGGGTTTTTCGCAATGAGGGAGAAGAAGTCTATCGCACATACCAAGAAGAGCATCGAAACGATCCGCTCCAACCGGGAATGGCCTTCTCCTTCATCCGACGCCTGCTTTCTCTCAATGACCTAAGCCCCGCCCCCAATGCCCCGCTAGTTGAAGTCGTCCTTCTTTCCCGAAATGATCCAGACACAGGCCTTCGAGTGATGAACTCAATCGCTCACCACCACCTGAGTATTTCTCGGGCGATTTTTCAGCAAGGCCTATCACCTTACGCATATATTCCAGCACTGAACATCTCCCTGTTCCTATCAGGAAATCAGAGCGATGTACTCGAGGCGATCGCGCTCGGACTACCGGCCGGATACGTAATGGACTCAAAGAAAATTGACGACCCAAACGACACGACGCTTCGCATCGCTTTCGACTTCGATGGAGTCCTCGCTGACGACTCGTCAGAAACTGTGATGCAGCACGGCAACCTAGCAGAGTTCCACAGCCACGAAACCGCAAATGTCATGGAGCCTCACGGCGGCGGCCCGCTGAAGCAATTCCTCCTAAAAATTTCGAAAATTCAGAAGGCTGAGGAACAAAAAAGAAAGTCAGACCCAGCCTACAAGAACAGGCTTCGCGTCTCCATCGTCACCGCTCGAAACGCTCCATCACATGAGCGCGCAATCAACACATTGAAGAGCTGGGGTGTGATTGTAAACGACGCATTCTTCTTGGGGGGAATCGAGAAGCGACTAGTTCTCGAAGTTCTCAAACCGCATATATTCTTCGATGATCAATCCCTCCATCTCGCCGCAGCAAGTCAAGCCGCACCGTCCGTCCACATCCCCTTCGGAATAACGAACAATTCGGAAACGGCCCCACCTCAAACTGACGAAGCCACAACAGCCAGCGAATAAGCCAGAACAGCCAAGAGAACTTCACATGCAACAGGCAAAACCGACCTGCTTCGTGATTCAGGCCTTTGATGGGAACGTCTATGACCGAAGATATAGGGAAACCATACGCCCAGCACTCCTACTTGCGGAAGTCGAACCCCAACGAGCAGACGAGATACTTGGCCTAAACCCGATAATTGAGAAAATTGAAAGCGCAATCGCTAGTGCATCCATATGCATCGCCGAAGTCTCCGAAGACAATCCCAACGTTTGGTTAGAACTCGGCTACGCTCTAGCCCTCAATCGGCCAGTCGTTATACTTTGCGAGAAGGGAAAACGCCCCAGACTTCCATTTGACGTTCAGCATCGACCTGTCGTCTTTTACCGAACCGATTCAAGAAGTGGCTACGAAGAACTAGAATCCAACCTTGTTAAGCTCATCCAACATGAGCTCAGCAATGAGCAACGATCACAGCTTGCGCCAACACTGAATCCGAACATTGCGAACAACACAGATCTTGATGCGAATGAGATTGCGGTCCTGTCACTGGCATTCGCTTTTTGGCCCACAGAAATTGGCAGTATCAGTCACTGGGATTTGGACAGAAAACTCTCCAGTGCAGGCTTGACTGAAGTTGGCATTGCCCTCGGGGTGGCCACATTGACCGAAAAGAACTTCCTGATTTCACGGAGTCTCGTTGAGGAAGATTCCAACGGGCAAACGTACCCCGTAAAGCACTACCAAATAACTCCGGAGGGCATCCAATGGATGAAGCTCCACAAAGACCTGCTTGTTACGCGAAAAGAACCGGCTCGCCCCATTCCTCGCAAAGAATCAATGCACCCTAACAATAATTTTATCGAGGATGATGATATCCCGTTCTGAGCAGCTTCTTTGTCCACGGAATTCCAAACATGAAAGAAGGCCGGCTTGCGCCGGCCTTCTGCTTCTTTATTTCGCCTTGCCCTGGTTGGCCACGGCTTCAGCGGCCTTGCGCGCCGCTTCCGGGTCGCCCAGGTAGCGGAACGACTGCACCGTCAGGTCGTCGTTCAGTTCGAACAGCAGCGGGATGCCGGTCGGAATGTTCAGCTCGAGGATTTCCTCGCGCGAGACGTTGTTGAGGTACTTGTACAGCGCGCGCAGCGAGTTGCCGTGGGCGGTGACCAGCACGGTCTTGCCGTCCTTCAGTTGCGGCGCGATGGCGTCGTGCCAGTACGGCAGCACGCGGTCCAGCGTGGTCGCCAGCGATTCGGTGCCCGGCAGCGCGTTGCGGTCCAGGCCGGCGTAGCGGCGGTCATGGATCGGGTGGCCCGGATCTTCCAGCTCCATCGGCGGCGGCGGGATGTCGTACGAACGACGCCACACCTTGACCTGCTCCTCGCCGTGCTTGGCCGCAGTCTCGGCCTTGTCCAGGCCCTGCAGGCCGCCGTAATGGCGCTCATTGAGGCGCCAGGACTTGTTCACCGGCAGCCAGTCCTGTTCCAGCTCGGCCAGCGCCCCCTGCAGGGTGTGGATGGCACGCTTGAGCACGGAGGTATGGGCGACATCGAACTGCAGGCCTTCCTCGCGCATCAGGCGGCCGGCGGCGGCCGCTTCCCGGCGCCCCTGCTCGGTGAGGTCGACATCGACCCAGCCGGTGAAGCGGTTGTCCAGGTTCCACTGGCTCTGGCCATGGCGCAATAGTACGAGTTTACGGGTCACTGCAGGGTCTCCAACGCGAGGAAAGGCAGGCCGCCATTGTAGCCCCGGCCGCTGCTCACCGGGCTGTGGCGCCGCGCATGCGATGCTGTGGCCGATGAATACGATGATCGACCCCGGGCGCTGGGAAGGCAGCGTCAGCGCCGCCCGCGCGCAGCAGCTGCAGCTGGCCGGACGCGTGGAGCGCCAGGACCGCCTGCCCCGCCACGTGCGCTGGCTGGCCGGGCTGGATGTCGGCTTCGAGGAGGACGGCGCCATCACCCGCGCCGCTGCGGTATTGCTGGACGCAACGATGCTACGGCCTGTCGCGCAGGAGATCGCGCGCATTCCCACGGTGATGCCCTACATCCCCGGCCTGCTCAGTTTCCGCGAACTGCCCGCGTTGTTGGCGGCGCTGGCCTTGCTGCCGCGCACACCCGACCTGGTGTTCGTCGATGGCCACGGCATCAGCCATCCGCGCCGGTTGGGCATCGCCGCGCACCTGGGCGTGGTCACCGACCTGCCAAGCATCGGCGTGGCCAAGTCGAAACTGGTGGGCCGCTTCATCGAACCGGGCGCCGAGGCCGGCGCGCATACGCCGCTGCTGGACGGTGACGAACAGCTCGGTTGGGTACTGCGCAGCAAGGTGCGTTGCAAGCCGTTGTTCGTGGCCGGCGGCCATCGGGTCAGCGCGGATACCGCGCTGGACTGGGTGCAGCGCACGCTGCATGGCTACCGCCTGCCGGAGCCGACCCGGCTGGCGGATCGGCTGGCCTCGCGCCGGGACGAATGACTGCAGCAGGCATCCCCGGCGCGGCCTTCGATTTCGATCAACGATGCACGTGGCCGCGATGGCCCTGTGCATCCTCGCCGTGGTCGTGGCCCTCGTGGCCCTCGTGCTCGCCGCCCTTGGCCGGCGCAGGTTCGCCACAGGCTTCGCCGCAGTGGTCCGCCTCGATCTGCAGCGTCACATGCTCGATGCCGAAGTCATCGTGCAGGCGGCCACCCAGTTCACGGCGCAGCACATCGGCATCGGTGCCGTCGCGCATCACGATGTGCGCGGTCAGTGCCGGCGTGCTGGAAGCCAGCGCCCACACGTGCAGGTCATGCACGTCCAGCACGGCCGCGTGGCCGGACAGGCTGTCGCGCACCTTGGCCACGTCCATGCCCTTGGGCACGCCTTCCAGCAGCACGTTGATCGCCTCGCGCATCAGCACGTAGGTGCGCGGCAGTACCCACAGGCCGATCAGCACGGCCAGGATCGGGTCGATCGGCTTCCAGCCGGTCCACTTGATCAACAACGCGCCGGCGATCACCGCCACCGAGCCCAGCATGTCCGCCCACACTTCCAGGTAGGCGCCCTTCACGTTGAGGCTCTCGCCGCTGCCGGCCTGCAGCAGGCGCATTGAGATCAGGTTGATGATGAGGCCCGCGGCGGCGATCACCAGCATGCCGGAGGAAGCGATCTCCTGCGGCTCGCGGAAACGTCCCACCGCCTCCCACAGAATGTAGGCGGCGACCACGAACAGCATCGCGCCGTTGATCATCGCGCCCAGCGCTTCCAGGCGTGCATAGCCGTAGGTGCGCCGTGCATCCGGCGGGCGCCGGCTCAGTCGCACCGCCACCAGCGCGATCATCAGCGCCAGTGCGTCGGTGGCCATGTGCGCGGCATCGGACAGCAGCGCCAGGCTGTTGGTCCAGAACGCGCCCACCACTTCGACGACGAGGAAGGTGGAGGTCAGGCCGAGCGCCCACCACAGGGGCTTCTCGTGGCGGATCTGGGATGGCAGGTGATCGTGGTCGTGGCCCATGGCAACAGCTCCTTTGCGATGGACGCAGGCTACGCGTGCGTGCGTGGGGAAACTATCACGGTGTTTATAACATTGCAGGCCACGCGGTCCCTCACCGGGCCGGGCCCGGCGCTACCGGAGCCCGTCCGGTGGCGCCAGGCCCGCCCCGGCGATCACAGCGGAGTGAAGTCCGCGTCCGATCAGAAGCCGAAGCGCAGGCTGGCCCAGTACGCGCGACCCGGCTCGTTGTAGGTCGCCGCACCGGCATCGCTGCTGTTGGCCTCGCGGAACAGGCGCTTGTCGGCCAGGTTGTTCACACCGAAGCCGAAGCTGACCGTCTCGGTCACCCTGTAGCGCGCGCTCACGCCCCAGATGTTGTACGCCCCGCGATCCTGCAGCGCGAGCGACGGATCGCAGGTGCCGGTGCAGCGCGGATCATTGTTGATGTTGGTGGTGGCCGGCTTCTGCTTGCCATAGAAGGTACCGGTCAGCAGCAGCGACAGCTTGTCGGTGGCCTGCCAGTCCAGCATGGTGTTGATCGTGTACTTGGGGATCACCGACAGCGGCTGGCGCGTGGTCTTGTTCTCGTTCTCCACCATGTAGGTGAAGTTGTTGCTCCACTTCAGGCGGTTGCCCTGCTCGCCCAGCAGCGGGATCACCAGGTTTCCTTCCAGCCCCTGCACGATCGCCTTCGGCGCGTTCTCCCAGCGGAAGATGCGGCCCCTGCCATCGGCGGTCAGGCCGATCTGGTCGTAGCCGGCCTGGATCTTGTCCTTGTAGTCGTTGTGGAAGTAGGTCAGCGACGCCTGCCAGCCACTCTGCGGCGCCCACTCCACACCCAGTTCCTTGTTCACGCTGGTTTCCGCCTTCAGGTCCGCGTTGCCGCGCATGTAGCAGCCGGCACCCAGGCTCGGCAACGCATTCGGGCAACCATTGCCGCGGGTGTAGTACAGGTAGTCCGGATTCGACTGGTACAGGTTCGGTGCCTTGAAGGCGCGCGCGATGCCGCCCTTCACCACCCAGTCGCTGTTGATGCGGAACTGCGCGTTGAGGCTGGGGCTGGTGTTGTTGCCGAACTGGCTGTGGTGGTCGAAGCGCAGGCCCGGGGTGACGATCCAGCGCTCGCCCAGGTAGATGTTGTCTTCCACGAACACCGCAGTGGTCTGGGCATCGGCCTTGCCGCGTGCACGGTCGGCCGACAGGCCGGGGAGACCGCCACCGCTGCTGCTGGACTGGCTCATCGAGTACGGATCGGTCAGGCGGCTGTCCAGGTATTCAAAGCCCAGCGTCCAGATGTTCTCGGCGCCGCCCAGCGTGGTCGGGAAGCTCACTTCGCCATCCAGCTGGTAGTTGCGCAGGCGCGAGGTCGACCAGTCGGTGCCGTTGAAGCTGCCTTCCGGGCCACCGGCCAGGCCTTCATTGATGCGCGAGTTGTTGACGGCCTCGACCGCGGCCGTGAGCCGCGAGGTCACGTCGCCCCAGCGGCCACGATGGGTGATCGCACCGGTGTTGCGGTACATGCGGTTGGTTTCCGCCTTGCCGTCGGCCAGCGCGGCCAGATCGACACCGGTCGAGGTGCCGGTGGTGCTGACGGCGCGGTCGCCGGCATAGATGTTGCCCTGGCGGCTGGTGCCGGCTTCGAACTCGACCACCTGGTCGGCGGTGAGGTCCCAGCGCAGCAGCGCGTTGATGTCACGGTTCTTGACGCCTTCGCGGCCAGCCGGCGGTACGGCATTCGGGTTGGTCGCGTACTGGCGGTTGAGGTCCAGCGAATCGGCGTCGGTCTTGTTGAGGTTGCCGTACAGGCGGAACGACAGGGTGTCGGTCATCGGGCCGCTCAGCTGCAGGCCGACGCGCTCGCTGCCGCCTTCGGCGCTGTGCTCGGGCACCAGGCCATACAGGTCAACCGCGCCGGTCAGGTCGCCGGTCGGGCGCTTGGTGATGATGTTGACCACGCCGCCGGAAGCGCCGGAACCGTAGCGGGCTGCCGCCGGTCCGCGCAGCACTTCGATGCGCTCGATCATCTCCGCGGGGACCCAATTGGTGTCGCCGCGCGTGTTGCGCTCGCCGCTGCGGCCCATGCGCACCGCATCGCGTGCGCCGATGCGCTTGCCGTCAACCAGGATCAGGGTGTTTTCCGGGCCCATGCCGCGCAGGTCGATCTGGCGGTTGTTGCCGTACTGGCCGGAAGCACTGTTGCCGGTCAGGTTGACGCCCGGCATGGTGCGCAGCAGTTCGGCGATGTCGTTGGCCGGCGGGCGCTTGGCGATGTCCTCGGCGGTGATGGTCGAGGTGCCCAACGCCTGCCGCGCGATCTGCGAGGCGGTGACGTGCACCGTGTCGATATCGGTTGCGTCGGTTTCGGCCTGGGCGGTCAGGGCGCTGCCCGCCAGCAGGGCGGCAACGGCGAGCGCCAGCGGGCGCGGCGAAAGGACAACGGCTGGGGACATGATCTGGACCTTCTGGCAGGGCAACGGGGCCTCTGGCAAAGGGCTTGAGGCAACGACGAGGGGGGAGGCGGAGCGTCGCTGCAGTCGCCTGCGGCCCGTTCCGTGCGCGCATTCTCCCATTAATGCGATTGATTCTCAAATGCGTTCACTCATTGCAGCAGCAGGCGCGATGTGCTTTGCGCACCGGGCAAGCCTGCATCGCGCTTAAACTGGCCGGCTCACCCGCCATCAACCGCACGCCACCACGGCCGATACCGGTGGTTTGCCGTACGCAGCCAGAGATCGACGTGGAATCACCCCAATTGGACGATGCCAGCCAGCCGTTGGCCGAGGCGTGGCAGCATTGCCTGCAACAGGCCGGCCCGGCCGCCACCGCGCTGTTGCGCGCCGCTGCCACCGATGCCCCGCCCGCGCTGGCCCAGCGCTTCTACGAAGTGCTGCTGCAGGATGCACGGGCACGCCGTTTCCTGTCCCATGAGCAGGTCAAGCAGCGCCTGCAACCGGCCATGCAGCGCTGGCTGGTGCAGTTGCTGACCACCGACGCCGCCGGCATCGCCACCACCGTCGCCTCGCAACGGGTGATCGGTGATGTGCACGCGCGGGTCGGCATTCCCGTCGACCTGGTGACCCGTGGTGCGCGCGTGCTCAAGCACGAGCTGTTCGTGCGCCTGCGCGACACTGCACCCGACAGTGCCACCGCCTTCGCCGCCATCGACTGCCTCAGCGCGATCATGGACATCGCCATGGAAGGCATGACCCTGGCTTACACCCATGCGCGCGAACGCTCCACTCGTGCCGATGCGGCCTACCGGTTGTTCTCGCTGGTGCAGAACGTCAGCACCGAGCGCGAGCGCCAGCGCGCCCTGCTGCTGGATTGGGAGAACGCCCTGCTGTACGCCCTGGCCGGCCATGTGCAGGGCAGCGACAGTGCCAGCCTGGCCAGCTCCGAGTTCGGCCTGTGGTTCACCCACAAGGGCATCCCCAGCTTCGGTGAAAGCAGCGAGACCCAGCAGGTCGGGCAGTTGATGGCGCGTATCGATGATCGCCTGCAACGGGCCGCCACCGACGCCACTGCCCAGCGGCTGGCCGGGCTGCCATTGATCCGCGAAGACCTGGCAGCCATCCGCACGCTGATGACACTGCTGTTCGAGCGCATCGGCGAACTGGATGCCGGCAGCGACGCCCTGACCAACCTGCTCAACCGCCGCTTCCTGCCGACGGTACTGCGCAGGGAGATCGAGCTGGCCACGCGCAACCACACGCCGTTCTCGCTGCTGCTGCTGGATCTGGATCACTTCAAGGCCATCAACGACGGCCACGGCCATGATGCCGGCGACCGCGCGTTGCAGCACGTGGCGGGCCTGCTCGGCCAGCTCACCCGCGGCAGCGATTATCTGTTCCGCTATGGCGGCGAAGAATTCGTGGTGGTGCTGGTCGCGGCCAGCGAATCGCAGGCCGAAGTGATTGCCGAAAGCCTGCGCCGGCAGATCGCACAGTCGCCGGTGGCCCTGGCCAATGGACAGGTACTGGCACTGACCGCCAGCATCGGCGTGGCCGGCCATGACGGCCACCCGGATTACGAGCGGCTGATGGCGCGCGCCGACGCCGCGATGTACGAGGCCAAGCGCAGCGGCCGCAACCGCGTGGTGGTGGCCAGCGAGGCGCTGCAGGAGGCGCCGGGGCGGCGCGCATTGCAGCGGTAGCGTCAACGCCGGACGGGCGTGTCGCTCCGCAGGGGCATGCCGCGGTATGCCCCACATCCCCACCACAGCAGCGCCAGCACTGCGATGCCCGCCCCCAGCTGGCACACCGCGGCCCAGCCATGCCGGGCCTGTACCCAGGGCCCGGCCGCCGCACCGATGCCGCTGCCCACCGCGTAGAACAGCATGTACAGCGCCACCAGGCGCCCATGCTGTTCAGCCGGCGCGCGCAGCAGCAAGGCCTGGTTCGACACGTGCAGTGCCTGCCCACCGAGGTCGAGCACAACCACGCCCAGCAGCAGCAAGGACACCGACTGTTGAAGCCCCAGCAGCGGCCACCAGGCAAGCAGCATCAACACCAGCGCACCGAGGCTGACCCGATGGGCGAAGCCACGGTCCATCCAGTGCCCCACCCGCGCCGCCATCAGCGCGCCGAGCACACCCGCCAGGCCAAGGGCACCGATGGCGGCGGTCGACCAGTTCAACGGCGGTGCCGACAGTGGCAGCGGTGCCGCTGCCCAGAACACATTGAGGCCGGCAAACAGCAGCAGCGCCAGCGGACCACGCTCGCGCAGCGTTCGATCCCGCCGCAGCATGCCCAGCATCGAGCACAGCAGCGCCGACCAGCGCGGCGGCATCGCCGGCACCGGGACCGCCGGCAGCCGCCGCCACAGCACCCCTGCCAGGGCTGCCATCAGCAGCGCTGAAAGCAGATAGACCGCCCGCCAGCCAGCGCTGGCCGCCACCACGCCCGATACCACGCGCGCCAGCAGCAGGCCGATGAACACTCCCCCCTGCACCACACCTACGCTGCGACCGCGCTGCTCGGGCGGCGACAGCGTGGCGGTATAGGCGATCAACCCCTGGGTCAGCGCCGTGCCCAGCAGCCCGGCCAGCAGCATGCCCGACAGCAGCCACACTGCGCTGCGTGCCGCCGCCAGCCACACCAACGCCACCACCAGTGCCATCAGCTGCAACCGCAGCAGCCGGCGCCGGTCACCGCGGTCAGCCAGTGGAAGCAGTCCGAGCAGCGCCAGCGCGCTGCCAGCCTGGGTAGCGGCCAGTACCGTGCCCGCCACCGCGCGATCCAGCGCGAACACCTGTGCCAGCTGGTCCAGCAGAGGCTGGGCGTAATAGACGTTGGCGACGCTGGCGCCTGCGGCAACGGCCAGCAGGACCAGCAGCGGTCGGGGAAGGGATGCGGCCATTGGGATGTGGTTGCAAATTGAAACTGGATGCAGGCTAGCGGCATTGGTTTTAAACTGCAACCACATTTGGAGGCGCCCGCCATGCACGCTGACAGCCCCTGCCCCGTCGCCCGCGGCGCCGACCTGCTCGGTGATCGTTGGGCCCTGCTGGTGATCCGCGATGCCTTCGACGGCGTCAGTCGCTTCGGCGACTTCCAGCGCAGCCTCGGCGCGGCGCGCAACATCCTCAGCGATCGCCTGCGCAGGCTGGTCGAGGCCGGCATTCTGCAGCTGCAGCCGGCCTCCGATGGTTCGGCCTACCAGGAATATGTGCTCACCGCCGCCGGCCTGGAGCTGTTCCCGCTGCTGGTAGCGCTGCGCCAATGGAGTGAACGCCATCGCTTCGCTGGCGAAGCCCACTCTTCCCTGATCCAGCGTGACAACGGTTCAGCCGTTCCCTACATGCAACCGCTGGACAACAACAGACAGCCGCTGCCCGCGCACGCCACCGTGGTGCGCAAGCTGTAGATGGCCGCATCCCCCGGATGGGGGACTCGACAGGGCCACCGGTGTCAAATAGCATTCAATCGCAATTGCACACGGTTCTCATTGACTTCGGCGATGGCCGCACCTACCTCTCCTTCTGCTGCCGGCGCTGCGCCGGCCAAGCGTGTGGCGCGCGTTAGCGGTCATGGCCTGCTCTGGGCCCGCGGGTTGCTGGCGCTGCTGGGCGGTTACGCCGTGGCCGCCTGCTGGGCTGCCGCGCTGGCGCGCCTGCTGCCCGGCACCAGGGCCGATGCCACCCTGGTGGCGACCATGGCCGCGTTCGTGGTCTACGCCCTGGCCGCCATCTGGGCCTATGCCGCGCGCAGCACCCTGCGCGCCGCACTGGGTCTGCTGGCCGCGGGCGCACTCGCTGCACTGATCGCTTGGCTGCTGCGCGGGAACATCGCATGAGCAGCGCCGACAACCTGGGCGGCATCCGGCAATCACAATCGGTGCTGCACACCTGGTCGGGCCTGGTGGTCGGCTGGGTGCTGTTCCTGATCTTCATTGCCGGTACCGCGTCGTACTGGAAGGAAGAACTGACCCGCTGGATGCAGCCGGAAATCGGCCTGCCCGCCGATGCCACCACCGCAGTGAACCAAGCCCAGCAGTTCCTGGCCCGCACCGCAGCCGACGCGCAGCGCTGGAGCATCGAACTCCCCGATTCGCGCAGCAGCGCCACCACCGTCAGTTGGCAGCCGAAGGGCGAAAAGGAACGCCGGCGCGGCCAGCGCAATCCCAACCAGGCCACTCTGGATGCCGACGGCACCCCGGTGCAGGTACGCGAAACACGCGGCGGCAATTTCTTCTACCGCCTGCATTTCGATCTGCACTACGTGCCGGTGCTGTGGGCGCGCTGGTTCATCAGTGCCTGTTCCATGCTGATGCTGGTGGCGATCATCAGCGGTGTCATCACCCACAAGAAGATCTTCACCGACTTCTTCACCTTCCGCCGCGGCAAAGGCCAACGTACCTGGCTGGACGGCCACAACGCGCTTGCGGTGCTGTCACTGCCGTTCCATCTGATGATCACCTACACCGGTCTGATCACCCTGATGACCCTGTACATGCCGTGGGCGGTGGATGCGAACTACCCCGGTGGCCGCGATGCGTTCTTCGCCGAACTGTTCCCGCGTGCGGAGAAGGCCGAGGCCAGTGGGGTGGCCGCGACGCCGCCGGCGCTGGCCGAGGTGCTGCGCCGTGCCGAAGTGCAATGGGGCGGCGGCCATGCGGCCTCGCTGCAGGTCGAGCAGCCTGCCGATGCGGCGATGCGCATCAGCGTGCGCCGCCAGCAGGGCGACCAGATCGCTGGCGCTGCCGACACGCTGGCCTTCGATGCGCGCGGCAACCTGCTGGATGCGGCGCCGCCGCGTTCGGCCGCCGTCATCACCCGCGACGGCATGATCGGCCTGCATGCCGCGCGCTTCGCACCCACCACGATGCGCTGGCTGTTCTTCCTTTCCGGCGTGGCCGGCACGCTGATGGTGGCCACCGGGCTGGTGCTGTGGACGGTGAAGCGGCGCACCCAGCTGCCGGATCCGGCGCGGCCGCACCTGGGCTTCCGCATCGTCGAACGCCTGAACATCGGCTTCGTCACCGGCCTGCCGGTGGCGATGCTGGCCTTCCTGTGGGGCAACCGCCTGCTGCCGCTGGACGTGGCCAACCGCAGCGATGCCGAGGTGAAGGTGTTCTTCTACGCCTGGGCCGCCTGCGTGGTGCACGCGATGCTGCGCCCGGCCCGACGCGGCTGGGTAGAACAACTGGCATTGGCCGGCGCGTTGGCGCTGGGCCTGCCGCTGTACAACCTGGTGGTCTGGCAGGGCGGCGCGGTCAGTGCGCTGGCCAACGGTGATGGCGCCAAAGCCGGCATCGACATCGGCCTGCTGCTGATCGGCGCGAGCCTGTTGTGGGCCGCGCGCAAGGTGCACCGTTTCGTGCCGGCGCAGCGCAAGCCCCGCACCGCACGCGCCACCACGCCGGCCGAGGCGGGCGCATGAGCGTGCTTGCACTGCTGTTGGCGGCCGCCGCCTTCGCCTGCCTGGCCATGGCAATGGAACGCCACCACCGCGATGTGGCCGGCCATGCGCCACCAACGCCGCGCCGTCGCCTCCTGCAGGTGCTGGGCGCGCTCGGGCTGCTCGCCAGCCTGTTGGCCAGCATCACAGCCTGGGGCGCTGCACAGGGTTTTGTTGGTTGGTGCGGCGTGCTCGCCGCAGGTGCTGGGGCCATGGTGCTCTGGCTCAGTTTCCGAAGCCCGGCCAAGCCGGCGCCACGCCCGTCTTCCCGTTCCTGAACTAGAAAGGTCAATCCATGAAGTACACGCACTCTGGCGCCCTGCGCCGGAACGCCCTCGCCTTGTCGCTGGCCTGCGCCGCCTCGCCGGCGTTGGCCCAGGACACTGCGCCGGCCACCACCGAACTGGACCGGGTGATGGTGACCCAGCGCACCGAGGGCTACCAGGTCTATGGCACCAACACCGCCACCAAGCTGCCGCTGACCCTGCGTGAAACCCCGCAGTCGCTGACCGTGTTCACCCGCCAGCGCATCGAGGATTTCAACCTCATCACGATTTCCGAAGTGCTGCAGCAGACGCCGGGCGTCACCATCCAGTCGTATGACAGCAACCGCACGCTGTTCAACGCGCGTGGGTTTGCCATCAACAACTTCATGTTCGATGGCATTCCCACCAACTACACCACTGGCGCCGGCGGCAACTCGATCCTCAGCGACACATCCATCTACGAGCGCATTGAAGTGGTGCGCGGCGCCAGCGGCCTGGTGACCGGTTCGGGCAACCCGTCGGCCACGGTGAACATGGTGCGCAAGCGCCCGACCGAAACGTTCCAGGCCAGCACCAGCCTCAGCGCCGGTTCGTGGGATTACAAGCGCGCCGAAGTGGATGTATCCGGCCCGCTCAGCAAGAGTGGCCGCGTGCGCGGGCGCTTCGTCGGCGCCTACACCGACAAGGAAAGCTGGGTGCGCTTCCAGCATGACAAATCGCCCAGCCTGTACGGGGTGATCGAAGCCGACCTGACCGACAGCACCCGCCTGCGTGCGGGCATCGACTACCTGAAGACCGGTTCCGATGGCGGCGCCTGGAGCGCCTCGCCGCTGTACTTCCGCGATGGCAGCCGCGCGCACATGCCGCGTTCGTACAGCGCCGCAGCGCGCTGGAACGAATGGAACCGCGAAAGCACCAACTACTTCGCCACGCTGGAACAGCAGTTCGGCGCCGGCTGGAGTGGCCGCCTGGCCTACAACCACCGCGCCACCGACACCGATTCGCTGCTGCTGGCCGGTTCCAACACCGGCAACTGGGCCGACCCGGTCACCGGCCTGGGCCTGCGCATTGCCGATACCTACTCGGTCTCGGAAACCCGCGAAGATGCCTTCGACCTGTACGCGTCCGGTCCGTTCCAGCTGTTCGGCCGTTCGCACGAGCTGGTGGTGGGCATCAACCACTACGACCGTGACCTGGACACCATCCGCGCCGGCATCACCTCGCGCCCGTACAGCGTGGCCGCCTTTCCCAGCATCTTCAGCTGGGACGGCAACATCGGCAAGCCGACCACCTACAACTACGGTATTCCGTCCAGCACGGTGAACACCACCGAAACCGGCTACTACGCCGCCGTGCGCCTGAATCCGATCGACCCGCTGAAGATCATCGCCGGCGCGCGCTATTCCGATTACCGCACCACCACCGACAACTACAACACCGACGGCGTGTTCACCAGCCGCAGCGCGCGCACCACCGCGCATGAGCTGACCCCGTACGTGGGCGTGCTGTACGACCTGAGCAGCAGCATCACCGCCTTTGCCAGCTATTCGGACGTGTTCCAGGCCACCGCGCGCCGCGACATCAACAACCAGCTGCTGGACCCCACCACCGGTGGCAACTACGAGTACGGCCTGAAGGCCGACTTCTTCGGCGGCCGCCTGTACGCGGCGTTGAACGGCTTCTACATGAAGCAGGACAACGTGGCCGAACTGGACCCGAACGGTGGTGAGATCAAGCTGCCCGATGGCAGTTCGCCGTACATCGCCAGCCGCGGCATCACCACCCAGGGCGGTGAGTTCGAAGTCTCCGGTTCGATCAACGACCACTGGAGCATGACCGGCGGCTACACCTACAGCTACAGCAGCAACCCCGATGGCAGCCGCTTCGCCAGCACCAGCCCGATGCACCTGGCCCGCTTCAACACCACCTGGACCCATGGCCAGTGGACGCTGGGCGGAGGTGTCAGCGTACAGAGCGAGATCTACCAGATGCAGCCCATTCCCACCGGTCGCTTCACCGCCAGCGGCACGCCGGTCACGGCCACCGGCAAGATGAGCCAGGGCGGCTACGTGCTGTTCGACCTTATGGGCCGCTACCGCATCAACGACAACCTGAGCGTGGGCGTGACGGTCACCAACCTGTTCGACAAGGCCTACTACCGCAACGTCGGCTTCTTCAACTCTGGCTATTGGGGTGAACCGCGCCGCGTGCTGTTCAACCTGCGCGCGAAGTTCTGAGCAACGGCGTAGCATCAGGGGCGGGCCTTCGGGCCCGCCTTTTCATTGCCCGCCAAGGAAACACCCGATGCTGCACCGTGCCCTGTCCTGCCCTGCCCGCCTGCTGCTGACACTGGCCCTGCTGCTGGGCACGCCCCTGTTGCAGGCCCGCGAGGTCGCCGCACCGGCCGCCCATGTTGAGGCCGATGGCCCCTATGTGTTCCGCCAGGGCAACCAGCTGCAGGCCAAGTGGATCTGCGCCGACAAGGTCGAGTCGCACTCGCTGGCCATTGGCGCAGCAGGCACCGATGTCGCGCCGCGCTGCGGGTACGCGCACACCGTGCACGTGGCCGCACCCACTGCGCCCTCGGTCTCCGTGCTGCCGGCGGTGCCGCGCATCGTGGCGCTGTCCGACATCCATGGCCAGTACGGGCTGCTGGTGCGCCTGCTGCGCGCCAACAAGGTGATCGATGCCCAGGACCGCTGGGCCATGGGCAAGGACACCCTGGTCATCGCCGGTGATGTGTTCGACCGCGGCCCGCAGGTGACCGAAGCGTTCTGGCTGCTGTATGGCCTTCAGCAGCAGGCCGCCGCTGCCGGTGGCGCGGTGCACTTCGTGCTCGGCAACCACGAAACCATGGTGCTGTACGACGACCTGCGCTACGTCAACCCGAAGTACCTGCGCAGCGCGCAGCTGCTTGGCCGCAGCTACCCGCAGCTGTACGGCGCTGATTCGGTGATCGGCCAATGGCTGCGCACCCGCCCGGTGCTGCTGAAGATCGGTGACACCCTGTTCCTGCACGGCGGCATCTCGCCCGAGGCGGTGGCACTGGCGCTGGACCCGGCGCGCACCAATGCGGCCTACCAGGCCTCGCTGGGCCTGCCCAAGGCCGAAGTGAAGGCCGATCCCGCCACCGCGCCGCTGTATGACGGCAAGACCAGCCCGATCTGGTACCGCGGCTATTTCGACGGGCGTCTCGACACGGCGGGCGTGCAGGCGGTACTGGACCGCCTGCAACTGAAGCGCATCGTGGTTGGCCATACCTCGATGCCGCACGTCAGCAGCTTCCATGGCGACCGCGTGATCGCGATCGACAGCAGCATCAAGAACGGCGAGAACGGCGAGCTGCTGTTCATCGAGAACGGCGCGCTCAGCCGTGGCCTGCTGGACGGCTCGCGGGTGCCGTTGGCAGAAGACTGGGCAAAAGACACAAGCAAATGATCCATCCGCAACAGTAAGCATCGGACCGTGCAGGAGCACTACAACCGCTTCCAAATTCGTGGCAGGCTATGTTCGGCCTACGCCGTTCATATCAAGGATTGATCTAATGCAACGAATTGACGACTTTTACTGTCTAGCCAACTCAAAGAAGCATAGCGGAAGATGCATAGCTGGAAAGATAAGGCTAAATAGCGGCGATTGGGTATGGATTAGACCCGTCGGCACGACCGAAGGGAAAGAGATAACAGAACAGGACCGGGTTTACGAATCTGGGAAAACGGCGCAAGTCTTCGACGTAATCAACATAGCCGTACTAAAGAAAGACAATCATCAGTTTCAGAAAGAAAACGTTGTTATTGATAATCGCCACTACTGGATCAAGGAGTCGACTTTCGATAAGTCAATTCTGAAAACTCTTGAAGACAGGCCAAGCACACTATGGGAGAACGGCGACTCATCCTATTCGGGACTCAACGACCGTGTCGATATCAACATCCTTACACACCAGAGAGAAACCCTCTACTTGATACAGCCACAGGATCTTGAATTCACAGTACTTGCTGAGGGAGCCAGCTTTGGCGACCACAAGAGATCGATTAGGGCTCACTTTAATTTTAACGGAACTAAATACGCCCTAAAGGTTACCGACCCATCAATCATAGAGAGGTACCTATCCATGGAGAACGGGAGGTACAAGGACGCATCAGTCACCCACCTCACCATTAGCCTTGGCGAGCCTTACAAGGGCCACGCCTACAAACTCGTAGCGGCAGCACTTTAATTATAAAATGAAGATATCAACCATCGGATTCACAAAAAAGTCTGCGCAGCGATTCTTCACACTCCTGGAAGAGTCAAACACAAAAACACTGATTGACGTCCGACTTAACAACGTCTCCCAACTTTCCGGATTCGCCAAGCGAGACGACCTAAAATTCTTCTTAAAGAAAATATGTGGGATAGAGTACATCCACATCACCGACCTTGCACCACAGAAGGAAGCACTCAAAGCATATCAAGACAAAAAAATGTCATGGGAATCGTATGAGTCCGAATTCATCAACCTAATGGAAAAAAGAAACATCGAGCACACCCTGGAGAAGAGCGTAATTGAGCACAGCTGCCTCCTCTGCAGCGAAGACAAACCACACCACTGCCACCGCCGTCTAGTGGCCGAATACTTGAAAAGAAAATGGAACGACGAGAAAGTAGAAATAATTCACCTGAAATAAAAAACAACATATTTGTAAACTACCCAAAAGGATTCAAATCGCAAGAGAAATTCAACAGAAAGATCAGAAATTATACTTCAAAAATTATCCAGCCATCATTTTCGGCAATTTCCGATCCAGAAGAACTCCTTGCCAGCTACTGCCTTTCGAACGGATCCACATTCCATCAAACAGAAGACGCAGCAAATGACTGCACACACGCAATACTATTCCTAGACCAGAAATCAGACTCATCACCAATAGCCACACTGACAAAAAGAAACATCCCGCAGAAGAGAATCCCCATAAAACTAACGACAGTTGCAAACAAGGACAGAGGTGAAATTTTTGACGTGTATATAGGACGAGGAACAGTCTGGGGAAATCCGTATCCAATCGGAAGAGAAGGAGATCGCGAAGAAGTACTAAGAAAGTATAAATATGATTTTGATCGAAAGCTCCTCAGATTCTTTGAAAACCACGACGCCAACATAGAGTCAATCAGAGGAAAAATTCTTGGATGTCACTGCAAGCCATCCGCCTGCCATGGAGACATCATTGCCGATTACGTAAACTCGCTTGACGACGGACTATGATCAAAATAAGAAACTAAACTTACTTAAAGAACACGAGGACTGCGGGCACAGAAGATCCAGCTGACAGCAAAATCCCAACAACATCCATAGAACTCAGTGTCATTTCATTCAAATCAGGCGCTCGATAACGCCGAAAGAATGGAACGTGAATTTCGGCCTCTTCAGATTCTCACAGTACGAGAAGTAGCCGCCCCCTCTTCACCCGGTTTGCCGCTATCCTCCGCAGCCGAGACGCCGACCGGTCTGCACCGGGCCGGCGGGACCGTCCCCGCCCGAGGAGCCCCCGCGTATGCGCGTATTGATTGCTGAAGACGACCCGGACATTGCCTCCGGCCTGTGCGCCTCGTTGCGCCGGCAGGGGCATGTGGTCGACCACGTCGACAATGGCGCGCACGCCGATGCTGCGCTGGGCTCCACCCAGTACGCGCTGCTGGTGCTGGACCTGGGCCTGCCGCAGCTGGACGGCCGCGATGTGCTGCAGCGCCTGCGCCAGCGCGGTGATGGCCTGGCGGTACTGGTGGTGACCGCGCGCGATGGCCTGGCCGAACGCGTGCGCGTGCTCGACCTCGGTGCCGATGACTATCTGGTCAAACCGTTCGCGCTGGACGAATTCGAAGCGCGCGTGCGTGCACAGCTGCGCCGGGTCACCAGCAATGGCAATCCGGACCTGCGCATCGGCCGCCTGCGCCTGGACCTGGCCGGTCACCGGGTGTGGATCGATGACCAGTCGCTGGAACTGACCGCACGGGAGTTCGGCCTGCTGTCGGCTCTGGCGGTACGCGCCGAGCGCATCGTCTCGCGCGCGCAGCTGGTGGAAGCACTGTGCGACTGGGGCCAGGACCTGACCGACAACGGCCTGGACATCGCCCTGCACCGCCTGCGCCGCAAGCTGCAGCCCGGCGGCATGGGCATCCGCACCGTGCGCGGGTTGGGCTACATGCTGGAAGACGGGCAGGACGACAGCACCCCGTGATCAGTGGACCGCCCAGCCTGCGCCGCCGCCTGCTCGCCTTCCTGGCGTTGCCGATGCTGGGCCTGCTCATCTTCAATACGATCCTGGCCTATTACGTTGCGCTGGACTATTCCAACCGCATCCACGACCGCAACCTGATCGACGATACGCATTCGTTCGCGCAGATGCTGAGCACCATGCCGGTGACCAGTGACCTGTCACCGCAGGCGCGCTTCCTGATCGAATACGATCCCGACGGCCATCGCTATTTCAACGTCGACAGCAGCCGCAAGGGCACCCTCAGCGGCAACGCCGACTTCAGCCCTTACGCGCCGTCGCAGGACTGTGCGGGCGTGCATCCGGCGCTGTATGACGGCAACCTCAACGGCCAGCAGGTGCGCATGGCCACCGTCTGCACGCAGGCGATGAACGATCCGCAGGACCAGCTGGCGGTGACCGTGGCCGAAAGCATGGCCGACCGCCGCCAGCGCGCGCGCGAGATCCTGATGATCATCATCCCGCTGATGACCATGCTGGCGCTGGGCACCGCCGCGTTGGTCTGGTTCGGCGTGACCTACGGCCTGCGCATCCTGACCCCGCTGAGGACCCGCCTGGCACAGCGCCGCGGCGAACTGGCGCCGATCTCCGATGCCGACGTGCCGGAAGAGATCCAGCCGCTGATCAGCACCATCGACGATCTGTTCGCGCGCCAGGCCGAGATGATCACCCTGCAGAACCGCTTCATCGCCGATGCCGCCCACCAGCTGCGTTCGCCGCTGGCCGGCATGGCCCTGCACGTTGACCAGGCGCTGGCGCATGGCGACCCGGACACCGTGCGCGAAGCCCTGCAGCACATCCGCCGGCTCAACCAGCGCACCGCCCGGGTCAGCACCCAGCTGCTGGCGCTGAGCCGGGCACAGACCGTGCCGGACACGGTGGAAGCGCTGGACCTGTGCGAACTGGTCCCGCAATGGGTTGGCATACGCGTGCCGGAGGCGATCCGCGATGGCATCGACCTCGGCTACCGCGGCAGCAGCCAGCCGCTGCGCGTGCTCGGCAACGGCGCCATGCTGCAGGAGGCGCTGGACAACCTGATCGACAACGCCCTGCGCTATGCCGGCCGTGATGCCACCGTCACGGTTGGCGTGCACGCGCTGGATGACAATGACGTCGAACTGTACGTGGAAGACAACGGCCCCGGCGTGCCCGAGGACGTGATGCCCCGGCTCGGCGAACGCTTCTTCCGTGCCCCCGGCACCGCCGCCAGCGGCACCGGGCTGGGGTTGGCCATCGCCCATGAGGCGGTGGAGCACTTCGGCGGGCGCCTGGCCTTCCTCAACCGGCCCGGTGGCGGGCTGAAGGTGGCCATCACGCTGCCGCTGCTGAAGGCCCCCTGACCCGGCCCGGGGCGTTGAAAGGCTGGTGAAAATCGCGCTTGCGATCCTGCCATCCCCACTGCCGTCCCGGAGCCGCCAGGTGACCGAATCGCACGACTTCTTCCTCCCCGGTGGCCCGCAGGGCGTGCTGCTGGTGCATGGCCTGACCGGCACCCCGGCGGAAATGCGCATGCTGGGCAAGGGCCTGAACAACGCCGGGTTCACCGTGCATGGCGTGCAGCTGCCCGGCCATTGCGGCACCGTGGATGACCTGCTGGCGACCACCTGGGAGCAGTGGTACCAGGGCGTGGAAGATGCGGCGGCCGAGCTGCGCGGCAAGGTCGACCAGCTGTTCGTCGGTGGCCTGTCGATGGGCGCGGTGCTGTCGCTGGCACTGGCCGCGCGCCGTCCGGAGTGGGTGTCCGGCGTCGGCGTGTATGGCGCCACCTTCCGTTACGACGGCTGGAACATCCCGGCCGTGGCCCGCCTGTCGTTCCTGCTGCCGTGGTTCAAGCGCTTCAACATCGGCCGCGACCGCATGTTCATGGAGGAGCCGCCGTACGGCCTGCGTGACGAGCGCCTGCGCGCGCAGGTCAGCGCCGCCATGCTGTCCGGCGACAGCGCCGCCGCCGGCCTGCCTGGCAACCCCTGGCATGCCCTGGCCGAAATGCGTGCACTGAGCCACTGGACCCGCCGCCACCTGCACCAGGTGACTGCCCCGTGCCTGGTGATGCACGCCCGTGAGGATGATGTGGCCAGCATGGGCAATGCCGAACTGGTGATGTCGCGGGTCAGCGGCCCGAAGGAACTGGTGGTACTGGAAGACAGTTACCACATGATCACCATCGACCGCGAACGCCGCGACGTCATCCGTCGCAGCGCGCGTTTCTTCACCGAAATCGGTGAACGCAGCGGCGTGCTCAAGGCGGTGGCCTGAGATGGGGGCACTCGCCACCCTGCTGTGGCTGGCCAACGTCGTGCTCGATACCGGTGGCCAGCTCGCCTTCAAGGCTGCGGCCAGCGACCCGCAGGACGGCGAAGGCCTGCAACGCTGGAAACACATGCTCAGCCGCCCCTGGCTGTGGATCGGCATCGCCTGCTATGTGCTTGAGTTCGTCGCCTGGATCGCCTTCCTGTCGCTGGTACCGCTGTCCAAAGGCGTGCTGCTGGGCTCGATCAACATCGTGGCGCTGATGATCGCCGGCCGCTTCCTGTTCCGCGAGAAGCTCACGCCGTTGCGGGTCACCGGCATGCTGCTGGTTACCGCCGGCGTAGCCGTGGTGGGGGCCGGCTCATGAGGCGCCTGTATGTGATCGGTTTCCCGCTGCTGATGGCCTTCGACACATTGGCCCAGCTGTGCTTCAAGTATGCCGGCGATGCCGCGCTGCCGGTCGAAGCCAACAGCGCGTGGCTGCTGCGCGTGCTGTCGCAGCCGTGGGTCTACGGCGCCATCCTCGGCTACATCGGTGCCTTCTTCACCTGGATGAGCCTGCTGCGCCATGCGCCGATCGGCCCAGCATTCGCCGCTTCGCACCTGGAAGTGATCAGCGTGCTGCTGCTGTCGGCCTGGCTGTTGAACGAGCCACTGACCCTGCATCACCTGGTCGGCGCGGTACTGATCGTGGCCGGCATCGTCTGCCTGGGCCGTGCCGAAGCAGACGACCCGCACAGCCCCGCCGAAAGCACCGCGTGAGCGCGTTGCGATGAGCCTGTTCGCGCGCGAACTGCCACCGACCGCAGGCCTGCCGATGCAGGCCAGCGACTTCCTTCCCGGTGGTGGCGACCTGCGCGACATCCTGGCCCGACAGCTCGGCACACCGCCGCTGCAGCTGACCTGCTCCGGTACCCACGCGCTGCTGATCGCGCTGCGCACCCTGCGCAAGCGCGCGCCCAATCGTGACACCGTGATCCTGCCGGCCTACACCTGCCCGCTGGTGCCGATCGCGGTGCACAGCCTGGGCCTGCGCGTGCAGCTGTGCGATACCCGCCACGGCCACTTCGACTTCGATCCCGGCCAGCTCAAGCGGCTGGCCGATGCGCGCACGCTGGCGATCCTGCCAACCCACCTCGGTGGCCGCATCGCCGATGTCGAGCTGGCCTGCGAGATTGCACGCGGCGCGGGTGCCTGGGTCATCGAGGATGCCGCGCAGGCACTGGGTGCACGGATCGGCAACAGCAGTGTCGGCCTGCGCGGCGATATCGGTTTCTTCAGCCTGGCCGCCGGCAAGGGATTGAGCCTGCACGAAGGCGGCCTGCTGGTCAGCCGCGACGACGAGCTGCGTGCCGCGCTGGCCGGACATGCTGCCGAACAGGTACGTTTCAGCCTGCGCTGGGAGCTGCTGCGCAGCGTGCAGCTGCTCGGCCTGGCGGCCTGCTACCGACCTTCGCTGCTGTCGCTGGTATACGGCAATCCACTGCGCGGCGCGCTGCAGCGTGGCGACCTGGAAGAAGCGGTCGGTGACATTTTCCCGCTGCAGATTCCGCAGCACCGGGTCAGCCAGTGGCGGCAGAACATCGGTGCCCATGCCGCGCGGCGATTGCCTGCCTTCCTGCAGGCCGGGCGCCTGCGTGCGTTGCAGCTGCGCGTGCAGCTGGCCCAGCTGCCGGCGGTGGAGGTGGTCGATGGGCTGGCCGGTACCGGTGGCACCTGGCCGATGCTGATGCTGCTGCTGCCCAGCCAACGTGCCCGCGATGCGGCACTGAAAAACCTGTGGCCGCGCGGCCTCGGCGCCAGCCGCATGTTCATCCATGCGCTGCCCGACTACGTCTACCTGCGCGGCATCGTGCCGGCCACCGACGTGCCCAACGCACGCGACTTCGCCGCACGCATGCTGACTCTCGGCAACAGCGCCTGGCAGACCCGTGAAGAGACTGCGGACATCCTGCGGGCGCTGGCTGACGCCCAACCCTGAAAGCAGCTGTTTGCGGGCACTTCGCGCATTCAGCAAGATCATTTCCTGAACGCTTCCCACGCCTGGAAATGAAGGCTTTCAACAGGAAAGGAACGAGAAAGGCGGCCTGCCTACATTGAGCCTGCCCCGGCACCGTGCCGGACGCCTTTCCCATCGACGGACCTGCCCATGCACTGGAGCATCCTGTGTGACTTCGACGGCACCATCAGCCTCGAAGATGTCATCGACTCGCTGCTGGAGAAGTACGGCCAGCCGGGCTGGCAGGAACTGGAAGAACAGTGGAAGTCGGGAAAGATCGGCTCGCGTGAATGCATGCAGGGCCAGGTGCGGCTGCTGAAGCTGGACCCGGCCACGCTTGATGCGCACCTGGACCAGGTGCAGATCGATCCGGGCTTCACTGCCTTCGTCGCCCGCGCCGAGCAGCTGGGCCTGCCGCTGCGCATCGTCAGCGATGGCCTGGACTATGCGATCCACCGCATCCTCGCCAACCACGGCCTGTCGCGGCTGCCGGTGGTGGCCAACCACCTGCGCTGGTGCGAAGACCACTGGGAACTGGAATCGCCCTACCAGTCCGAAGGGTGCCGCAGCGGCACCTGCAAGTGCACCTGCGCTGCGCAGGCACGTGCCAACGAAGCACCGCGCGTGCTGATGATCGGCGACGGCAGTTCGGACTTCTGCGTGTCGGAGGATGCCGACTTCGTGTTTGCCAAGCGCCGCCTGATCACCCATTGCACCCATGCCGGCATCGAACATGCCGCGATCGATACCTTCCACGATGCCATCGCGCTGTTGCCGCGTCTGCTCGATGGCAGCCTGCTGCAGCCACGTCGCATCGACGCCAGCCCGCAGCCCACCGCACTGCCCCTGCTGCTGGCCACCGCCTGAGCACTCCCTTTCAGTCCCGCTCCCCCGTTGCCCCCTTTCGAACGTCCTTCACGGAACCGAACTGCATGAACATTTTTGACAAGAACGCCGACGCCGCTGCCTCCGACGCGCAACTGCTGGCCGACGAAGCCCGCTACAGCTCCTTCGGCGACACCGTCCACTACGTCGACCCGCCGAAGATCTTCCAGCGCGGCGAAGGCAGCTACATGTTCGACGGTGCGGGCGTGCCCTACCTCGACCTGCAGATGTGGTACTCGGCCTGCAACTTCGGCTACAGCAACAAGCGCCTGAACGATGCGCTGAAGGACCAGATCGACACCCTGCCGCAGGTCGCCAGCCAGTACCTGCACCCGACCCGCGTACAGCTGGCCAAGACCATTGCCGTGGACATGCACGAGAAGTTCGGCCTCGACGGCCGCGTGCACTTCAATGTCGGCGGCGCACAGGCCATCGAAGACTCGCTGAAGATCGTGCGCAACGCACGCGGCGGCAAGAGCCTGATGTTCGCCTTCGAAGGCGGCTACCACGGGCGCACCCTGGGTGCCTCGTCGATCACTTCCAGCTACCGCTACCGCCGCCGCTACGGTCATTTCGGCGAGCGCGCGATGTTCATCCCGTTCCCGTACCCCTTCCGCCGCCCGAAGGGCATGACCCCGGACGAGTATTCCGACCACTGCGTGTGGCAGTTCGAGCGTCTGTTCGAAAGCGAATACAACGGCGTGTGGGATCCCAAGGTCGGCCAGGCCGAGTACGCCGCGTTCTACGTCGAGCCGATCCAGGGCACCGGCGGCTACGTCATCCCGCCGCGCAACTTCTTCACCGGCCTCAAGCGCGTGCTGGACAAGTACGGCATCCTGATGGTCGTCGATGAAATCCAGATGGGCTTCTGGCGCACCGGCAAGCTGTGGTCGATCGAGCACTTCGGCGTGACCCCGGACGTGCTGGTGTTCGGCAAGGCGCTGACCAACGGCCTGAACCCGCTGTCGGGCCTGTGGGCGCGCGAAGAGCTGATCAACCCGACCGTGTTCCCGCCGGGCTCCACCCACTCCACCTTCAACTCCAACCCGCTGGGCACCCGCCTGGGCCTGGAAGTGTTGAAGCTGGGCAAGGAAATGGACTACGAGCGCACCGTGCCGGAAAAGGGCGCGTACTTCCTCGACGGCCTGCGTGGCCTGCAGAAGCGCCACCCGGAAATCGGCGACGTCGACGGCCTGGGCCTGGCCCTGCGTGCGGAAATCTGCCAGACCGACGGCTACACGCCGAACAAGGAACTGCTGGACCGCATGGTCGACATCGGCCTGGCCGGTGACCTGCTGCACGACGGCAAGCGCATGGGCCTCGTGCTCGACGTGGGTGGCTGGTACAAGAACGTGATCACCTTCGCGCCGTCGCTGGACATCAGCTACGAAGAGATCGACCTGGCGATCACCCTGCTCGACCAGGCGCTGACCAAGGCCAAGGGCTGAGGTCGATGCGCTGCCGGTTCCCGTGCCGATGGAGATGACGTCACGTGCGTCCAGCACTGCGCTGGAACCGGCCGCGCTGCTGGAGGGCTTCCTGGCCCACCCGCCGCTCGGATTCGAGGCAAGCCGCCTGCCCAGCGGCCTGCCGACCTTCCGTGCGCCGCTGGACCTGACCACCACGATGGACGACGCACTGCGCGGCAAGCTGCTTGGCCTGCCGCTGTCGCGCCTGTGGCGGCCCTGGATCACCTGGCAGACCCGCTTCGTCGGTGCCACCAGCACCGAGTACACCCCGCTGCCGGCGCACCTCGCGCCGGAGGCGCTGGCCGAGGACGTGACGCGTCACGCGATCGGCGATACCCGGCTGCTGGTGGTCAAGGACCTGGCGATCGATTCACCGCTGCTGGACGACGCCGCCAATGCACACAGCGGGGCCTTCCTGCAGGCGCTGCTGGCACGTGGCTTCGTTGAACTGGAAGGCATGCCGCTGGCCTGGGTGGCGATCGATTTCGATTCGCTCGACGGCTATCTCGGCCGCCTGTCGTCTTCGCGTCGCAAGAACATCCGGCGCAAGCTGCGCTCGCGTGATGACCTGCAGATCGACTGCATCGCCAGCGGTGATCCGGCGCTGGCGGACCCGCAGCTGCAGGCCGAACTGTATGCCCTTTACCTGGGCGTATATGCGCAGAGCGCGGTGCATTTCGACCAGCTCGACCTGCCCTACTTCCAGCACCTGCTGGCCGACAGCCAGGGCCAGGGGCGGATGTTCCTGTACCGCCACCAGGGCCAGCTGATCGGCTGGAACCTGTGCTACGTGCACGCCGGCAAGCTGGTGGACAAGTACATCGGCCTGGCCTACCCGCAGTCGCGCGAGCACAACCTGTACGCGGTCAGCTGGATGCACAACCTCGAATACGCGCTGCAGCACGGCCTGAGCCATTACGTGGCCGGCTGGACCGACTCGCGGATCAAGGCCGAACTGGGTGCGAGCTTCACTTCCACCCGGCATGCGATCCACGCGCGCTCACCGCTGCTGCGCGCCGCCCTGCGCAGGCTGGCGCCGCATCTGCAGGGCGAACCTGATGGAGGCGGTTGAACGATGCCGTTGCGTTCCCCGCTGATCCTGGACCTGGATGGTGGCGTGCTGCCGCTGCCCCAAGCGCAGACCCTGGCCCTGCCGCAGTGGCACGATCCGCTGCGCTTTGCCTGCAGCAATGCCACGCTGAACCGCTTCGCTGCTGAAGTGCTGGCCCCGCTGCCGGCCCAGCTCGGCACGGTCATGCTTGGCAGTGGCGATTTCCATCACCTCAGCCTGCCGCTGCTGCAGCGCATGCGCCCGCAACAGCCCTTCCAGCTGGTGGTGCTGGACAACCATCCGGACAACATGCGCTTTCCGTTCGGCATGCATTGCGGCTCGTGGGTGAACGCCGCCAGCAAGCTGCCGCAGATTTCGCACATCCATGTGCTGGGCATCACCTCCAGCGACATCGGCCTTGGCCATGCCTGGGAGAACCATTGGCGCCCTCTGCTGGGCGGTCGCCTCACGTACTGGTGCATGGACGTGGACGTGGGCTGGGGCCATCGCCTGGGCATGGGCCGCGCCTTCCGCCGTTTCGAACATCCCGAGGCACTGGTGGCTGCGTTCGCTGCCGAGCAGGCCAAGTCGCCGCAACCGACCTACCTGTCCATCGACAAGGATGTGTTCGCCGAGGACGTGGCCCGCAGCAACTGGGATCAGGGCCGTTTCCAGCTGGAAGACGCGCTGGTGGTGATCGAGGCGCTGCGCGCCGGCGGACTGGTCGGCAGTGACATCACCGGCGAAGTGTCGCTGGCCAATTACCGCAGCCGGTTCAAGCGCTGGCTGTCGTCGCTGGATGGCCAGCCCGACATCAGCGCCGACGATCTGCCGGTGTGGCAGGCACGGCACCAGCAGGTGAACCGCGAACTGCTGGCCGCGATGGCCGCGGTGCCGACGGCCTGCTGACCGCTTGCGGTCGCGCCGGCTGCTGGCCGGCGTGGCGTCGGTAGTGCCGGCCGCTGGCCGGCCATGCCAACCAAGGTTGGCAACTACCAGACCCAGGCAGAGTCGGTAGTGCCGGCCGCTGGCCGGCAGCCTCATCG
>NZ_JASJSU010000044.1:30527-35451 GCF_030237045.1 Stenotrophomonas maltophilia group sp. Smal17 | reverse complement strand
CATGGGAGATCAGTCGAGCAAGCTCGACGCTACTTCCACCCAGGCCGGCGCATGGTCGCTCGGGCGTTCCCAGGTACGCGGCTCGCGGTCGATGCCCGAGGCCACCGCACTGCGCTTCAGCGCGTCGGAGACCAGGGTCAGGTCGATGCGCAGGCCGAGGTTGCGGCGGAAGCCGGCGGCACGGTAGTCCCACCAGCTGAAGGTGCCCGCCTCGTCGTTGTGCAGGCGGAAGCCATCGTGCAGGCCCAGCTGCAGCAGCTTGTTCAGCGCGCCGCGCTCGGCGGTGGAGGTCAGGATGTGGTTTTCGTTCCACACCTCCGGGTCGTGCACGTCGCGCGCGTCCGGGGCGATGTTGAAGTCGCCCATCACGATCAGCTTCGGGTGCCGCTGCAGTTCTTCGGCGATCCAGGCATGCACCGCCTCCAGCCAGCGCAGCTTGTACTCGTACTTGTCGGTACCGATGTCCTGGCCGTTGACCACGTACAGGTTGATCACCCGCAGGTCGCCGAAGGTGCCGGCGATGACGCGCTTCTGCTCGTCCTCGAAGCCGGGAATGCCGATCTGCACGTCCTGCGCCGGCTCACGCGACAGCAGCGCCACGCCGTTGTAGGTCTTCTGGCCGGCGAACACGCTGCGGTAGCCCGCGCCGATCAGCGCCGAATCGGGGAACTTGTGGTCCTCCAGCTTGGTTTCCTGGATACCGACGATGTCCGGGCCGAAGTCCTTGAGCCACTGCTCCAGGTGCGGCAGGCGGACATTGAGCGAATTGACGTTCCACGAGGCGATCTTCATGGGGGCATTCTACCCGGGTGGGGTCTGGTAGACGCCAACCCTGGTTGGCGCATGGGGTTCACGCGTGCCAACCAAGGTTGGCACCCACCAGAAGGGGCCGCGCGGGTTGGCACCTACCGGGTAGTGCCGGCCGCTGGCCGGCAACCCCATGACCCCCGCCGGCACTACCGCACGAGGAACTTCAACAACCCGGCAATCTTCGAGTACGGCGGCCGCAACCGATCGCTGGCCGCCCAGCGCGACTGCCACAGCACCGGCAGCCGCTTGCTCATCGCATCGAACCCGGCCCGGCCGTGGTACGCGCCCATGCCGCTTGCCCCTACCCCGCCGAACGGCAGGCCATCGGCCGCGAAATGCAGCAGCGTGTCGTTGACCGTCACCCCACCGGCCACCACCTGGCCGAGGATGCGCTCCACCGTCGCTTTGTCATGGCTGAAGGGATACAGCGCCAGCGGCCGATCGCGGGACAGCACGTCGGTCAACGCGGCATCCAGATCCGGGTAGGCCCGTACCGGCAGGATCGGGCCGAAGATCTCCTCGCGCATCAGCTCCAGGTCGTCCGGCGGGTCCAGCACCACGGTCGGCACCAGCAGGCGCTCACGGTCGGCACGAGCCTCATCCACCTGCGCCAGCGGAATGACCGGTACGCCGCGTTCGCGCGCCTGCGCCAGATAGCCCTGCAGGCGCCGGTACTGGCCTTCGTTGATGATGCGCGTGTAATCCTCGGCATCGCTGAAATCGCCGTAGCGCTCGCGTACCTGCTGCTGCAATGCCTGTACGAACTCGCGCTGGCGCACGGTGTCGATCAACACGTAGTCCGGCGCGATGCAGGTCTGCCCGGCGTTGAACCACTTGCCGGTGGCCAGCCGCGTTGCGGCTTTGTCCAGTGGGAAATCGCGGCAGACGATGGCCGGCGACTTGCCGCCCAGTTCCAGCGTGACCGGCACCAGATGCTCAGCCGCAGCAGCCATCACCTTGCGGCCCACCGCCGTCGAGCCGGTGAACAGCAGATGGTCCAGCGGCAGCGAGGACACCGCCGCGGCCACGTCCGCCCCACCCTGCACCACCGCCACCCGATCGGGCGGGAACACGCTGGCCAGCAGATCGGCCAGGAATGCACTGGTGCGCGGGGTGTGTTCCGAAGGCTTCAGCAGCACGTGGTTGCCGGCGGCGATGGCGGTGGCCAGCGGCACCAGTGCCAGCGTGACCGGGTAGTTCCAGGGCGAGATCACCCCGACCACGCCCAGCGGCGTCGGTCGCAGCTGCGCGCGCGCCGGCCACAGTTTCCAGCCGGCGCCGACCCGCTGCGGCTTCGACCAGCGTCGCAGGTGGCGGCGCAGATGGTCGATGGCCGACAGCACGCTCATGCCATCGGCCAGTTTCGATTCAACATGGGCGCGGTGGCCGAAATCCTCGGCGATGGCCTGGGCCATCTCATCCAGGCGCGGCTTCAGCGCCTCGCGCAGGCGGCGCAGGTCGGCTTCACGCTGGTCGAGCGAGGGGCGCTGCGCCTGCCAGGCGCTGCGCAGGGTGTGCAGGATGGCGGGGAGCTCGGTCGGCGTGGTGGTGGTCATGGGCCGATTGTAGAGTCGAGCCGTGCTCGACTCGCATGCCAACTTTCACGCGGTGGCCAAGAGGATCAAACGGCTGCGTAGGCTTACTCGCCCTCATATTCCAGCCGCCAATCACGCAGGATCTCGACCTCTCTCGCGAGCAGCCCGACCTCTGCCCACGGAACGTCCGGCCATACTTCGTCCGCCGCCGGAAGCATCCGCAAAGGACGACCCGTGCTTCCTGTGAAGAAGTGGGGCATGAAGCAGTACGGCGCATCTCCCCTCTCGCTGGGCGTCTTGACCAATGTTACGAATACCGCACTCGATGGCGTCTTCGGCTTGGCGCCCGAGCACCAGGGATGCGAGGTGAAAGCATCCGGTACCTGCGCGCCAATCCGATTGAACTCCGCGACGCTGGTCACCTTGCCCAGAGAGAAACGGCGCACCCGCGTCTCATCGTCATCCAACCCCGTCTCGATCAACCAGCCCCAATTGTCGTGCGCTGTACCACCGTAGTCGCAGGTCACCAATGCTGCGTTTGGTGCTTCGTTGTTCCAGGACAGCCAGACCTTGTTCGTTTCGCACGCTGCTTTTATCAGGGGTGATCTTTCCTCGATCTGCACGTTGCCCTGACGCGTCGAGTTGATGACCGCTTTCACAACTCGGCGGTCGCTTGCCAGCCCGGCTGGATCGCGCCACCTCCACGTCCACTCTACGGGCAGATGGCGTCGTGACTCCAGGGGGTTCAGTCCCACCCCGAAGTAATAGTCACCGCGAAAGAAGAATGCGGAGCAGGTTGCTTGCCACCCGGTGCCACAATTGACCTCCGGATAATCCGTATAAGCCGGCCGAGGCCGCAGGTACTCTGCGTCCAGCGGGACCCACCCTGCGTCAAGCAGCAGCCTGCGTACCTGTGTGTACTCCATGCCTTCTCGCACACCAGTAACCTTGTCGGCTGCTGCTCGCTTCGGGGGCATCGCCGGTGATGCCCCCGCCACGACGGACACTGCAACTAGAAGAAGGCCGAACATGATCTGCTCTGGTTGGATGGCTTCTTCATGCTAGTTGGCGCGTGGGCGCATTGCCCGGATTCGAGCCATGCGCGCCACGTACTGTCGGATTCGACCAGAAACCCCCTAAAGCACCTCGCCAGTTGCGTCCATTCATGCCCTCGCACAGCGAAGCGCTTAGATTCGTACTTGTTTCATAGCCAAGCTGGTTTACGCGCCTCAGGATAATAATTTGCCGAAACCAGATGATGGGAGAAATGTGAATAATCTCCGCCTGCTTGGCCAGCTGGGTTCTGATCACTGGAGCCGCCGTCGCAGCAAACCCACCCATTGATTACGCTAGGGTCGTCAATGCCAAGATCTCAAAAATGCAGGGACATTGGGTGCGATTTCTTGATGTCTCAGGCTCCTAGGGCCACCGAGCATCCTATCGACTATTCGAAGTTCACCAATGCGGAACTGCGAGGGGCAGGGAATCTCCTGGTCAGATACCTGCTGACAACAGACAATCCGTGCCTGACGATCCAGTACCTGAAACCCGGTCATCCACGCGTCTTCCTGCGCGATCGGACGATCTTTTCGCTCGGCGATGCCCGTTTCGATCGCGACTTCGCCTTGGTCGACTTCAAGACACTCGATTTCCACGATGACCGTCTGGATGTAGAAGTCGAATTCGCTCCATCACGAAGAGGTCGCAAGCCGATCAGGTCGTGCTCCATCGCGCTGCAGCCTGATTCCATTGGCGATCTGGTATGCAATCGATGATGGTAGGGCTTGCGATGGCCGCAGTACTGTCTCTGACTACAGCGTCGACGGCTCCCCGGCCGGCCCAGTCCTCCATCGCACTGACTACAGAGCGAGAGTATGTCCCGATGGTGGGCGACAGCTTGGCGTCGCTTGTAGGCGAATTGGACGGCGAGCCCGCCCCTGGCGCCGCTATCGACCGGGTGCTGACCGCGTTGCAGGAACGACTGAAACGCACCTCATGCAAGCCAGCAGACCCTGGCAATGCACAGTCGGAGCCACGTGCCATCATCTGTAGCGCACCCGATGCAGGACGCCTCTTTCCCTACTACGCAGCACTGCGACGGGCGGCGACACCGGCGGAGCATGACCGGCACGGCCGTCGCTTCCTGGAAGCCTATGAGACGTTGCTCAGGGATGCACCGGATGTCGCCCTCACGCGACCAAGCGAGGATAAGGCGGCAGATGGGTTGTTACATGTGCTCTTTCCGTTCGAGGCCTGGGATAAGAAGCTGAACATTCCACGCCATGACGTCCACTTCCCGTTCGTTCCTGTATGCAACCTCGTTGTCGCTCGCGCTGCGCGTTGCCCGAGAGCCGACCAGTTGCGCAGGCAGATCCGCCAGGCAGGCGATGAGAGCGCGCAGCGTCGGTTCTGCATCGAAGCGTTTTCAAGGCGGCAGTTTGAGCCCAGCGATGGATGCTCGGAGTAGCACGTCCTGCGGTTGGGGTCAGAGCCCTTTCGCATGCGAAAGGGATCCGACCCCAGTCGCCACCCCACAAACAGAAGGGCCGCGGTCTGCACCGCGGGCCCTGAAAACCGGT
>NZ_JASJSU010000044.1:24201-30490 GCF_030237045.1 Stenotrophomonas maltophilia group sp. Smal17 | reverse complement strand
GACGGTTGGGCGGCACGCCGGTTACTTGGTGATATCCACGTTCTTGGTCTCACGCAGGAACAGGCCACCCACCACCACCGACATCAGCGCGATGCCGATCGGGTACCACAGGCCGTAGTACAGGTTGCCGGTACCGGCCACCAGCGCGAACGAGATCGCCGGCAGGAAGCCACCGAACCAGCCGTTGCCGATGTGGTACGGCAGCGACATCGAGGTGTAACGGATGCGGGTCGGGAACAGTTCGACCAGGTAGGCGGCGATCGGGCCGTAGACCATGGTCACGTACAGCACCAGCAGCCACAGCATGAAGATCGTGCCGGCGATGTTGATGCGTGCACCATCGGCCTTGGCCGGGTAACCAGCAGTGGTCAGGGCGGTCTTCAGCTCCGCACCAAACGCATCGGCCTTTGCCTTGCCGTCTTCCTTGCTCAGGCCAGCGCCTTCATACGAGGTGACCTGGCTGCTGCCCACGCTCACCATCGCCAGCGAGCCGGCAGCGGCAGGCTGCACGTCGTACGGCACGCCGGCCTTGGTCAGCGCGGCGGTGGCGATGTCACAGGAGCTGGTGAACTTGCGTACGGCGACCGGGTCGAACTGGAAGGAACAGGTGTTCGGATCGGCAATGACCAGTGCCGGCGAGTTGGTCCGGGCTTCTTCGATGGCCGGGTTGGCGAAGTGGGTCAGGCCCTTGAAGATCGGGATGTAGGTGACGGCAGCCAGCAGGCAGCCGGCCAGGATGATCTTCTTGCGGCCGATACGATCGGACAGCCAGCCGAAGAAGATGAAGAACGGCACGCCCAGCGCCAGCGCGGCAGCGATCAGCAGGTAGGAGGTGGTGGCATCGACCTTCAGCATGCTGCTGAGGAAGAACAGCGCGTAGAACTGGCCGCCGTACCAGACCACGGCCTGGCCGGCCGCAGCGCCGAGCAGGACCAGCAGCATCAGCTTCAGGTTGCCGCCCTTCAGGCTGTCGCGGAACGGCGTCTTGGACCCCTTGCCCTCTGCCTTCATCTGCTGGAACAGCGGCGACTCGCTCAGCTGCAGGCGGATCCACACCGAGATGCCCAGCAGCAGGATCGAGACCAGGAACGGGATGCGCCAGCCCCAGGCCTCGAAGGCTTCATTGCCGAGGAAATAGCGGCAGGCCAGGATGATCAGCAGCGACATGAACAGGCCAAGCGTGGCGGTGCACTGGATGAAGCTGGTGTACAGGCCACGCTTGTCGTCCGGCGCATGCTCGGCCACGTAGGTGGCAGCACCGCCGTACTCACCGCCCATCGCCAGGCCCTGGGCCAGGCGCAGCACGATCAGGATGACCGGGGCAGCAAAGCCGATCGTGGCGTAGTTGGGCAGCACGCCGACCAGGAAGGTCGAGATGCCCATGATCAGGATGGTAACCAGGAAGGTGTACTTGCGGCCGATGCGGTCGCCGAGGCTGCCGAAGAAGGCCGCGCCGAACGGACGCACGAAGAAGCCGGCAGCGAACGCCAGCAGGGCGAAGATCATGCCCGTGGTTTCATTGACGCCACTGAAGAACTGCTTGGCGATGATGGCGGCGAGCGAGCCGTACAGGAAGAAGTCGTACCACTCGAACACCGTGCCGAGGCTCGATGCGAAGATGACCTTCTTGTGGCCCTGGGTCAGGGTACCCGCTGGATTGTGCGGGCTTGATGCAGTGCTGGACATGGGACGTTTTCCCTCTGTAGATGCCGGCCTTGGCCGGCATTCAATCTCGGTAGGTGCCGGCCGTTGGCCGGCACGCTCTTAGAAGCTGTACTTGGTGGTGAACTGCAACCGGGTGATGTCACCCTTGTTGCCGTTCTCGATCTCGCGACGGCCGTACATCAGCTCGGCGCCGATATCGACCTTGGGCAGCGGTGAGTAGAAGATGTTGCCGCGCACGCTCTGCACGCTCTTGGTCACCAGCGGGCCCAGCACGCTGTCATTGTCGTAGTCGCTGCGCGCGTAGATCAGGTTGGTGCGCAGCTTCGGCGAGAACGCATGCCGCCAGCCCACATAACCGGCAAGCACGCCGGTCGGGTTGAGCTCGTCGCGGGCCACGTCGTAGGCGCTGTCGGCGGTGATCCCCAGGCCGATGTAGCGGGCGATGCCTTCGCCGCCGGTCAGCTGGTAGTGCAGCGAATCGCTGTCACCCATCACCCACTTGCCGCCCAGGGTCAGGCCGCCGGCCACCTTGTCGGCCTTGGCGCCGGTGGCCTGGTTGTCGACCTTCAGCTGGCGGACGATGCCACCGACACCGAAGGTGCCCCAGTCGCCCTTCCAGCCATAGCGCAGGGTCAGGTCGGGCAGGCTGCCACGATCGGAGTTGGCACTGGCATTGGTCCAGGCGCCGGTGACCGGGTTGCGGGTACCGGTGAGGGTGGTGGTTTCCGGGTTCTCCAGCGCGACGCTGAAGCCGCCCTGGGTGTAGCGCACCTGGGCCTGGCGCACGAAGATCACGCCGTCGGTGGGGCCGACGAAGTCGACCGCTTCCGGCAGCGCGGCGGCGTCCATGAAGTTGGACCAGGTCTGGCCGGCCAGCCAGTTGTTCCAGTACATGTAGGCGTGGCGCAGGGTCACGCCATAGGTGTTGGTGGCGGTCTGGTTGCCCAGCGAATTGCCGAAGAAGTCCATCTCGAAGAACGCGCCGGCCTTGTTGCCGGACTCGCTCACGTTGTCGATGCCCAGGTTGAAGCGCGAGAACTTGGCGTGGGCGTTGAGGTCGGTGCCCGAACGCTTGCCGGTGCCGCCGGCGCCTTCCACCGGGGTCTGGCCCGGCAGGTACAGCGAACGGCCGGTGGCATCGTCGGCCAGCTGGCCATCGCTGGTCTGGGTGGCCAGGAAGTCGGCCTTGATGAAGCCGCCGATCTTGACCGTGGTGCCCGGCGCGGCGCCCGGAGTGATGGTGGTGACCTGGATCGGCTGCTTCCCGACCGGCACCTGTGCGACCGGCTTCTGCCCGGCCTGCACCGTGCGGACTTCGGTCACCGCCTGCTGGGTCTGGCTGATCTGGGTCTGCTGTTGTTGCTGCGAAGACAGCAGCAGCTGGACCTGGCGTTCCAGTTCGGCAACGCGTGCTTCCAGCGCTTTCTCTTTGGCGGTCTCTGCGAACGCCATGCCCGGTGCGACCAGGGCGACCAACAGGCAGGCCGCCAAAGGTGTGCGCACGGCTTTCAACGTACGGTGGCTCATGTTGCCCTCTCTCCCAAGTGGCAAGGTGATGCCGCGCGTGGGGCACGGTCGAGCCGAGACTGCGGGGCGTTCGCGCACAGCGGCTATTCGCCATTGGTCGAACCCGGCCCTGCTGGGCGCTCACTTTCGACCATGGTCTAACCAGGGTGGTGACGCGGCCGGGGGTGGATGGGGCAAACTGAGGGGAATCGGTCGCCGCGATGCTGCGACCGCACATACAAAGTCAACGTGCAAGTGAGGGTGCCATGGCTGATATCTACCCCGTCGATCCGCAGTTCGCCGCCAAGGCACGCATCGACAAGACGTCGTACGAACAGCAGTACCAGGCTTCGGTGACCGACCCGGATGGTTTCTGGGGCAAGGCCGCCGAGCGCCTGCAATGGATGCGCAAGCCGACGAAGATCAAGAACGTCAGCTACGACCTGTCCGATTTCCACATCAAGTGGTTCGAGGATGGCGAGCTCAATGCCAGCGTGAACTGCCTGGACCGCCAGCTGGACACGCGCGGCGACAAGACCGCGCTGCTGTTCGAACCGGATGGTCCCGACGCGCCGGCCCAGCACGTGACCTATCGCGAGCTGTACGAGCGCACCTGCCGCCTCGGCAACGCGCTGCGCAACCTGGGCGTCAAGAAGGGCGACCGGGTCACCATCTACCTGCCGATGATCGTCGACGCTGCGGTGGCGATGCTCGCCTGCGCGCGCATCGGTGCGATCCACTCGGTGGTGTTCGGTGGCTTCGCGCCGAACTCGATCGCCGACCGCGTCAGCGACTGCCAGAGCAAGCTGATCATCACCGCCGACGAAGGCCTGCGCGGCGGCCGGAAGATTCCGCTGAAGGCCAACGTCGATGCCGCGCTGAAGCTGCCGGGCACGAACACGGTTGAAACCGTGCTGGTGGTGCGCCACACCGGCGGCGCGGTGGACATGCAGGCGCCGCGCGACCGCTGGTTCCACGACGTGGTGGACAGCCAGCCGGCCACCTGCGAGCCCGAGCGCATGAACGCGGAAGACCCGCTGTTCATCCTCTACACCTCCGGTTCCACCGGCAAGCCGAAGGGCGTGCTGCACACCACCGGCGGCTACCTGCTGTACGCGGCCTACACCCATGAAGCGGTGTTCGACCTGCGCGAGGACGACATCTACTGGTGCACCGCCGACGTCGGCTGGGTCACCGGCCATAGCTACATCGTGTACGGGCCGCTGGCCAACGGCGCAACCTCGCTGATGTTCGAAGGCGTGCCGAACTATCCGGATACCTCGCGCTTCTGGAACGTGATCGACAAGCACAAGGTGAGCATCTTCTACACCGCTCCGACCGCCATCCGTGCGCTGATGCGCGAGGGCGAGGAGCCGGTGAAGAAGACCTCGCGCGCCTCGCTGCGCCTGCTCGGCAGCGTTGGCGAGCCGATCAATCCGGAAGCCTGGCGCTGGTACTACGAGGTGGTCGGCGACAGCCGCTGCCCGATCGTCGATACCTGGTGGCAGACCGAAACCGGCGGCATCCTGATCTCGCCGCTGGCCGGTGCGATGGACCTCAAGCCGGGCTCGGCCACCCTGCCCTTCTTCGGCGTGCAGCCGGCGCTGGTCAATGCCGATGGCGAGATCCAGGACGGCGCGACCGAGGGCAACCTGATCATCCGTGATTCCTGGCCGGGCCAGATGCGCACGGTGTACGGCGACCACCAGCGTTTCATCGACACCTATTTCCGCACCTACCCCGGCAGCTATTTCACCGGCGACGGTTGCCGCCGCGACGAGGACGGCTATTACTGGATCACCGGCCGCGTCGACGATGTGATCAACGTGTCCGGCCACCGCATCGGCACCGCCGAAGTGGAAAGCGCGCTGGTCTCGCACCCGAAGGTGGCCGAAGCGGCCGTGGTCGGTTTCCCGCACGACGTGAAGGGCCAGGGCATCTACGCCTACGTGACCCTGGTGGCCGAAGAAGCACCGAGCGACGAACTGCAGAAGGAACTGGTCGCCTGGGTGCGCAAGGAGATCGGACCGATCGCCACGCCGGACCACCTGCAGTGGGCGCCGGGCCTGCCGAAGACCCGCTCGGGCAAGATCATGCGCCGCATCCTGCGCAAGATCGCCGAGAACGCGCCGGACCAGCTCGGTGACACCTCGACCCTGGCCGATCCGTCGGTGGTGGCGTCGCTGGTGGACGAGCGCAAGGTGCGCTGATGGCGTGACTGCAGGCGCAGGACGCGCCAGGGACGTGGCCGGGAGGAGGGACCCGGCCGTGTCCGACCCGTCCTGCACCTGCCATCACGTCGCTCCCTTTCCTGATCGATAAGCTCGACCCATGACCACCCTCCTGATTGCCGATGACCACCCGCTGTTCCGCGAAGCCCTGCGTGGGGCGGTGCAGCGGGTCATCCCGGGCGTGCAGTTGTTCGAAGCCGACAGCGTGGAAGCGCTGTACGCGCTGGCCGACCAGCACAACGACGCCGACCTGGTCCTGATGGATCTCAACATGCCCGGTGCGCAGGGTTTCAACGCGCTGGTGCACATGCGCTCGCTGCACCCGCACCTGCCGGTGGTGGTGGTGTCCGCGCGCGAAGAGGCCACGGTGATGCGCCGCGCACTCGACCACGGCGCGCTCGGCTTCATTCCGAAGTCGGCCGACTCGGACACCATCGGCCATGCACTGGGCACCATTCTCGATGGCGAGACCTGGGCACCGCCGGAAGCGCACAACGTACCGCCCACCGGCAGCGAGGAACGCGAGGTGGGCCAGCGCCTGCGCGAGCTGACCCCGCAGCAGTTCCGCGTGCTGCAGATGCTCGGCGCAGGCCGCTTGAACAAGCAGATCGCGTACGACCTCAACGTCTCCGAAGCGACGATCAAGGCGCACGTCACCGCGATCCTGCGCAAGCTGGGCGTGACCAACCGCACCCAGGCCGTGCTGATGGCCGGCAAGCTGGCGATCGACGACGACGCCATCGTGCTGCCGCCGGAAGAGGATTGACGGTCGTGCCGGCCGCTGGCCGGCAATTCCCTGAAACGCGCGAAACGCACGAAACCGCTCCGGTAGGTGCCAAGCTTGCTTGGCACGCTTTTGACGTTGCACCTGCCGGCCAGCGGCCGGC
>NZ_JASJSU010000044.1:17384-24191 GCF_030237045.1 Stenotrophomonas maltophilia group sp. Smal17 | reverse complement strand
GCCCGCCACTACCAGGCACCGCTGTGCTCGCGGTATAGCCATCGCTATACAAACCAGCCCTGCCTGCGCGTTTCGTTGGAAACGCGCCACGCGCGGATCGCGGTGCTAAGCTTCGCGTCCCCTTGGGGAGTAGCCGGATTCCTTCGCAGGAATCGTCCACGTCAACATACTCGGCCAGTGCGCCGTGGCGTGGACAACCATGATGGTTGGCGAGACCAGCGGCCCGCGCGCGCAACACCAGGTTGGGCGCGAGCGCAGGCCGTGCGTCCGTCCTAGCCCGACCTTCCGCTGCCGCCATGTCTCCTGTTTCGATCCTCCTGATCGGCTTCGCCATGTCCACCGATGCCTTCGCTGCGGCGATCGGCAAGGGTGCCGCCATGCGCAAGCCGGTGTTCCGCGATGCGCTGCGCGCCGGCATCATCTTCGGCGTCATCGAAGCGATCACGCCCATCATCGGCTGGCTGCTCGGCCGTGCCGCCCTGCAGTACGTCGAAGCCTTCGACCACTGGATCGCCTTCGGTCTGCTCGGCGCGCTGGGCATCCACATGATCTACAACGGCCTGCGCCCGGACAGTGCCGAGGAAGAAGAAGATCCTTCGCAGCACCACGGCTTCTGGAAGCTTGCGCTGACCGGCTTTGCCACCAGCATCGACGCGATGGCAGTGGGCATCGGCCTGGCCTTCATGGACGTGCATATCGGCGTGATGGCTGCGGTGATCGGCCTGTGCACGCTGACCATGGTCACTGCCGGCATCATGCTCGGCCGCGTGCTGGGCAGCATGGTCGGCAAGCGCGCCGAGATCATCGGCGGCGTGATCCTGGTGATCATCGGTGCGACGATCCTGTACGAACACCTGCATGGCGTGGGGTAACGCGCCCGCGATTGCGTGGTTGCCGGCCAGCGGCCGGCACTACCAGACGTCACATCCACGCATGGCGTGGATCTACTGCCGGGCGGCCGGCACTACTGCGCATCGCGCAGCGCGCCCAGGAAGGCGCGCAGCGAGGCCGGCTTGATCGGTTTGGTCAGCACGCGGTAGCCGCGCTCGCGCGCCATGCGCTTCAGTTCATCGCGGCCGTCGGCGGTCAGCAGCGCACCGGGCAGTGGGTAGCCCGCCGCATCGCGCAGGGCCACCAGTGCATCCAGGCCGTCCATGCGGTCGTGCAGGTGATAGTCCACCAGCATCACCTGCGGACGCTCGGCGATCTTCTCCAGCGCTTGGTCGACGGTCGCGGCGGTGATCACCTGCACCTGCCAGCGGCCAAGCAGCGCGCGCATGCCGTCGAGGATTTCCTCGTCGTTGTCCACGCACAGCACGCGCAGCCCGGCCAGCGAATCGCTGCGTACCGGTGCGGCCACGGCCTGTGCCGGCGTGGCCAACTCGGTGTATCCGGGCAGCGGCGCCACCCGCGGCAGGATGATCGAGAACATCGAGCCCTTGCCGACCCGGCTGCGTGCGTTCAACCGATGGTCGAGCAGGCGCGAGATGCGCTGGCAGATCGACAGGCCCAGGCCGAGGCCCTGCTCGCCCCAGTCGAACGGCTGCTGGTAGCGGTGGAATTCGTCGAAGATCTGCCGCATGTGGTGCTCGGGAATGCCGGGGCCGGTATCCCACACCTGCAGCTCCACTTCGTCACCACGGTGGCGTACTGCCAGCACGATGCGGCCCTGGCGGGTATAGCGCAGCGCGTTGGCCAGGAAGTTCTGCAGCACGCGGCGCAACAGGCGGCGGTCGCTGCGTACCCACGCCGGGCGCGCGAACAGGTCCAGGCGCAGGCCACGGCCAGCGGCAACCGGGGTGTACTGCGCGGCCAGCTCCCGCATCAGCGCGCTCACGTCGAACTCGCCGATCACCGGATGCAGGCCACCGGCATCCAGTCGTGACACATCCAGCAGACCATCGAGCAGTTCCTCGGCGGCACGCAGCGAGGCATCCACGCGTTCGGCCAGATGCTTCTGCTCGTCACTGACGTGGTCACTGTCACGCAGCGCGGAAGCAAACAGGCGCGCGGCATTCAGCGGTTGCAGCACGTCGTGGCTGATCGCCGCCAGGAAGCGGGTCTTCGACTGCTGCGCGACCTCGGCCTCGTGCGAGCGCTCGGCCACGCGCTGTTCCAGCGTCTCGTTGGCTTCCAGCAGGGCTTTTTCCGCGTGCTTGTAATCGGTGATGTCGTTGTAGCTGGTGACGTAGCCGCCACCGGGCAGCGCCTGGCCACGCATCTCGATCACCTTGCCGTCGCTGCGGGTACGCTCGAACACGTGGGGTGAACCGGCGCGCATGTAGCCGATGCGGCGGTTGATCTGGATCTCGATGTCGCCCTCGCCAAGCTCGCCACGCTCGGCGTTGTAGCGGATCAGATCCGCCACCGGGCGCCCCACGTAAAGCATGCCGTCGGGGTAACCGAACATGTCCTGGTAACGACGGTTCCAGGCGGTCAGGCGCATGTCCGGATCGACCACGCTGACTCCGGCGCTGATGTTCTCCAGCGTGGTCGACAGGATCTCGCGGTTGAAACGCAGCTCCTGCCCGGCTTCATCCAGCACCGCCACCACTTCGCCCAGGTCCATGCCCGAGCCGCGCAGCAGGCTGGTCAGCAGCAGGCGCGCGGACGCCGCGCCGATCGATGCGGCCAGCAGGCGCTCGGTGAACTGCACCCAGGGCCGGTCGGCCGGTGCCGAGGACTGCAGCTCGCGCCCCAGCGACTGCGCCTGCTCGAAGAAGGCGCGCCGCGCGTGGCGTTCACCGACCACACGCGAGGCCAGTGCCAGCAGGTCGCCCACGTGCACATGACCGGGCCAGCCACCGGCCACCGAGGGGCGCTCGGCATACGGATCGAGGAATGGCGCGGCGCGCAGCCGCTCGTCCACGCCCGGTCGCCAGCGCGCGGACACCAGCATCATCGTCGCCGCATTGACCAGCAGTGACCAGAACGTGCCATGGGTCAGCGGGTCCCAACCGGTCATGCCGAACAACTGCTGCGGGCGCAACCAGGTGATGCCGAACGGGCCATTCTGCACCCAGCCGGCGTCCATCCAGCCGGCCATCGTCATCGCCGGCAGCAGCAGCGTGTACAACCACGTGCCGAAGCCCAGCAGCATGCCCGCCTCGACGCCGCGGCGGCTGGCGCCACGCCAGTACAGGCCGCCGATCAGCCCCGGTGCGAACTGCGCCACGGCAGCGAACGCCATCAGGCCGTAGCTGGCCAGGGTGCTGTCATTGCTGCTGCTGCGGTAGTAGCTGTAGGCCATCAGCGCCAGCAGCAGGATCGCCAGCCGGCGGATCCACAGCACGCGCGAGGCGACGTCGGCCGCTTCCTGGTGATCACCACTTCGGCGCAGCAGTACCGGCATCACCAGGTCGTTGCTGACCATGGTGGCCAGCGCGATCGAGGACACGATCACCATGCCGGTCGCCGCGGAGAAGCCCCCGATGTAAGCAATCAACGCCAGTGTGTTGCGCCCTTCCGCCAGCGGCAGGGCCAGCACCATCGAGTCATCGGCCACGCCACTGCCGGTACCGAACAGGCTGACACCGGCGGTGGCGATCGGCAGCACCATCGCCGAGATGAGCACCAGGTAGCCGCCGAACATCCAGCGCGCACGGCGTACATCGCGTACATCCCCGCACTCGACCACCGCCACGTGGAACTGGCGCGGCAGGCAGATGATGGCAAGGAAGCTGAGCAGCGTCTGCGACAGGAAGCCCACCGGAGGCAGCCCGGTGAACAGCGTATGCACCGACTCCACCACCGCTTCGTTGCGGTCGCTGAGCCAGACGTAGGCGAACACGCCCACCGCCACCATCGCCACCAGCTTGATCACGGACTCCAGCGCAATGGCCAGCATCATGCCGTGGTGGTGCTCGGTGGCATCGACCTGGCGGGTACCGAACAGGGTGGCGAACAGCGCCATCAACAGGGCCACGTACAACGCCGGGTCGCTGAAGAAGCCGGTCGGGCCGGTGTTGCCGGTCAGCACCTGCAGGCTCATCGCCACCGCTTTGTACTGCAGGGCCAGGTACGGAATGATGCCGATCAGCGCGATGATCGCCACCAGCGCTGCCAGCCGCCGCGAGCGGCCGAAACGCGAAGAGATGAAATCGGCGATGGAGACCACGTTCTGGCTGCGCGCGATAAGCGCCAGGCGCTCGATGATGCGCCAGCCGAACAGCAGCAGCAGCAAGGGGCCGATATAGATCGGCAGATAGCCGATACCGTTGCGCACGGCGGTGCCCACCGCGCCGTAGAAGGTCCACGACGAGCAGTACACCGCCAGCGCCAGGCTGTAGACCACCGGCCGCAGCCATGGCCGGTCGGGATACATCGGCCGGCGGTCACCCCACCACGCCACGCCGAACAGCAGCGCGGCATAGGCAACCGAGACCAGCAGCAGGATCCAGCTGGAGACCACGCGCGTGTTTCCGTCGGAGGAACCCGCAGTGTAGGCCAGGCATGGCCGGGTGTACGGGCTCGTTGGGGGCAACCACCCCCACCAAGGTGGGGGCCTACGCGGTGCGGGCCACGACCGTTGGTCGTGGCCGGCTTCTTACTGGGCCGGCACGCCCATTTCCTTCAGCAGCTCGGGCGCCGGGTAGACCTTGGCCAGCAGCCAGCGCAGGTAGCGCATCTCCACGTGCACGGCACGCTTGTAGCGCGGGTCGAACCACCAGCTGGCGCTGACCGACTCCCAGTTGCTGTCGAAGTTCAGGCCGATCAGTTCACCCTTGGCGTTGAGCACCGGCGAGCCGGAATTGCCACCGGTGGTGTCCAGGTTGGTCAGGAAGTTGACCGTCTGGGTCTTCAGCGCCGGATCGGCGGTGCTGCCGAAGTCACCCTTGGCGATCGCCGCCAGCAACGGCTTAGGTGCATCGAACGGATAGGCGTTGGTGTTCTTCTCGACGATGCCGGCCACGGTGGTCACCGGCGAGTAGGTCACGCCATCGCGCGGATGCAATGCTTCCACCTTGCCGTAGCTGATCCGCAGGGTGCGGTTGGCATCCGGGTACACCGCACGGCCCTGCTTGGCACGCCACGCGAACAGCGCCTGCATGTAGGCCGGGCGCAGGCGCAGCTGCTCGCCTTCGCGGGTCTTGCTCTCGTTCTCGATGCGCAGCTGCGCGGCCACCAGCGGGCCGGCCACGGCGATCAGTGGATCGGCGGCCAGCGCCTTGCCTTCGCGGGCGGCAGCAAAGCGCGACAGGCGCTGCGCCTCGTCGCCCAGCTGGGTGCCGGCGTACAGGGTGTCCAATGCCTTAGCCAGCTGCTGCGGGGTACGACCGAAGGCGGCGTCGAACTCGGCCACGCGCTGCGCATCCGGCAGCTGCTGGTAGCGGGTCAGCAGGGTGGTCAGCAGCGCCTTCTCGACCTCCGGCGCATAGCGGCGCTGCACCTGCTTGAGCACGCCTTCGATCATCGCCTGGTCGCGCTGCTGGTAGCCGCTCTCGCGCTGCGCGTCGGGCTTGGCCGACTCAATGCGCAGGCGCTCCAGCAGCAATGCCGAGCGCAGCAGCTGGCTCTGCATCGCCATCTGGTCCAGCAGCAGGTCACGCTCGCCCACCGCCGCACCCTGCGACAGGTTGGCCAGCAGCGCCTTGATATCACCCTGGTACCTGCGGTCGGTGGCGGCCAGCATCGCGCTTTCGTCGGCGGCACGCTGGGCCTTGGCATCGCTGCGCAGCAGGCCTTCCAGTTCACCGGCGGCGCGCTTGCGGTTGTTCTTCAGCGACTGCAGCTGCGAGGCGTAGCGGGTACGCGCCTGTGCATCCTTGGCGCTGGCGGCTTCGATGGTGTCGATCATCTGCTGGAACACCGACACGCGGCGCGGCAGCACGGCATCGATCTGGCCGGCGAATTCGGCGGCGGTGCGGTGGCGGTAGGTGATGCCCGGGTAACCGGCCAGCATCGCGTAGTCGCCTTCCTTCGGGCCTTCCACCGACATCTGCAGGTGTGCCGGTGCCTGGTAGGGCACGTTGTCCTTGCTGTAGGCGGCCGGCTTGCCGTCCTTGCCGACGTAGGCACGCAGCAGGGTGAAGTCGCCGGTGTGGCGCGGCCACATGAAGTTGTCGATCTCGTCGCCGTAGTTGCCGATCGCACGCGGCGGCGCGTAGACCAATCGCACGTCGCTCAGTTCCAGCTGGGCGATGCGGTAGAAGTCGGTGCCGTAGTACATGTTGGCCACCGAGCAACGCACGCTGCCGTCCTTCTCGCACTCGGCCACGATCTGCTTGCTGGCCGCATCCACCGCATCGAAGTAGGCACGGCCGGTCTTGCCGCGCGCCTGCGCCAGCACCTGGTCGGTCACCTTGTCGAAGCCGACGGTGACCAGCACGCGAAAGTCCGGGTTGGCCGGGCGCTCATCGGCGCGGCCGTTGGCGATGAAGCCGTTGTCGATCAGGTTGTGCTCGGGCGAGCTGTTGTACTGGATCACGCCCATCGCCACGTGGTGGTTGGTCAGCAGCAGGCCGTCGGCGGACACGAACGAGCCGGTGCCGCCACCGGCACGCACGACGGCGCTCAGCGGCGGCGCGGTGACGTTGGCCAGGTCGGCCGGATTGCCCTTGAAGCCTGCGGCCTGCAGCGGCTTGGCCAGTTCCGGCAGCTGGGTCGGCATCCACATGCCTTCATCGGCGTGGGCGCCGGCGGCGAGGGTCAGGCCGAGGGCCAGGGCGGTGGGAAGGGCTTTGCGTGGTGACATGGGGCAATCCGGTACGACAGAACAGCCCGGGACCATAGCCGCTGGGGGCGGCCGGGGCAACGGCCGATGGTTGGGTCGACGTGCACGGTCGTGCCGGCCGCTGGCCGGCAACC
>NZ_JASJSU010000044.1:11486-17374 GCF_030237045.1 Stenotrophomonas maltophilia group sp. Smal17 | reverse complement strand
GCCCCCCACTACCGCATCCTTACTTTTCCCTGCGCCAGTTGATCGACCCACGGTTCTCCACCGTGCTCGATTCCACTTCCACGTCGAAACCGCGGCGCAGCAGGTACTTCAGCGTGATCACCGAACCGGCACCGACCAGCGACACGCCGTAGCCGACGTACAGCTTGGGCGAGATGTACTTGCCGACGCCGATCACCGAGCCACCCAGCGCGCGCGACTGGCTCACGCCGGCATCGTCCAGGCCCAGCTTGGCGCCCAGCTGCGAGGCCAGCAGGCCACTGCCTGCAGAGAGTGCCGCCGAGGCCGCGTTGACCTGCTGGGTCTGGTCGCTGCTGGCGCCGGTCAGGCTGCGGCCCAGCACCAGGTAGGCCAGCGCCTCGGACTGCGACATCGCCGGCTCGGACCACACGTCCGCACGCGGTTGCTGCGCACGCCCGGTGACGTCGATGCCGGCCGTGACATCACCGACCCGGCGCTCGGCACGGATGTTGATGCGCGGATCGGAGACCGCGTTGTAGTTCCAGGTCAGGTTGCCGCGGGTGATGGTCAGGTCCTGCCCATATGCCTTGTAGCGCCCGCTCACTTCCAGGCCACCGTTGGCGGTCATCTCGCGGCCGGGCTTGGCCCAGACCTGCATCTTGCCGGTCAGCGCGCCCTTCAGGCCGAAGCCGGTCATCTTCACCTTGTCGCCGAGGCTGACCGTCAGGTCCATGTCCAGTGGCGAGGTACGCGACTCTTCCGGATCGACCGGATCGAGCACCACCACGTCTTCGGACACCGAGGTGCCGCGGTCCAGGCGTTCGAGGTCGATATCGGCCTCGGGCACATGCACGGTGCCACGCAGCTCCATTGCCGCCTTGGCCAGGGTGAAATCGAGGTTGGGATTGGCGACGATGCGCAGTTCGCTGGTGTTGGACAGCAGCACGTTGTCACCGTGGATCTTCAGCTGCAGCGGCTGTGCATCACCGAACCACGACAGGCCGCCATCCACGTACAGCGTGCCCTGGCCGGAATTGGCCTGCGCGGTGATCCTGGCCGAGCCATCAGGCTGGGCCACGAAGCTGCCCTTGCCCTGGTCGAAGGTCAGGCCCAGCGCCGGGAATTCACCCTTGAAGTTGCTCAGCTGCGCATCACCGCCCAGCGATGGCTGGCCACGCGTGCCGCGCAGGCTGACGTGGCCTTCGATCAGGCCGGTCGGGCGCACGATGTCCGGCGAGAACAGCTCCAGCCAGTACAGCCGCGACATGTTGAGGTAGAGCTCACCGTTCAACGGCGCGCTGGCTTCCCAGCCGGTCTGCATCTTGGCATCGACGAAGCCGTTGCCCTGGAAGCCCATGCCCAGGTAGCCCTTGATGCTGGCCGGGGTCATGTCCAGTTTCAGCGAGAACTGGTCATAGCGCACCAGCTCGCCACGCGACGCATCGCCCACCGTGGTGCGGTTCTCGCCCAGGCGCACGCCGCCTTCCTTCGAGCGCACTTCCACATGGCCTTCCCAGGCGTTGCCGCGCGGGCGGATCTGCGCATCCAGGCTGACATCGCCGCGCAGGTAGATGCGGCGGCCGGACTGCGGCGGCAGCCATGGCTGCACCAGCGCCAGCGGCAGCGCATCACTGCGCACCACCAGGCCCTCGCGCGGCCAGTTTGCCTGGGCGCACAGCGCGCCACTGCTGGCGGCGGCCAGGCAGGCTTCGGACAGGGTGTAGGTGCTGCCGTTGATCGCGAACGCGGCCGGCGCACGCAGCGACCAGGCATCGCCCTTCACCGGTGCGATGCGCAGCGATGCCAGCTCACCACGCCACTGCGCGCCCTGCTGGCGCACGCTGCCCTGCAGCTCGATCGCGCCCATGTCGTTGCGGGTCTGCGCGGCCAGCCGCAGATTGGACACACTGCCCTGCGCGTCGATGTTCAGCCGTTCCAGCAGCATGCCGGCGTTGACCTGTTGGCCCTGCACCGCCAGCGTGCCGCTGTCGCCGCGCCACGGCAGGTGGCCCTTGATGCTTACGCTCTCGGCGCCGTAGCCATCCCAGTTGAGGTTGTTGCCGATCAGGTCGGCGGTGATGTCCGGCGCATCGCGCGGGCCCTTCACCTGCACCTGGCCACGCAGGCCACCATCGGCGCCCGGCAGCAGATCGCTCAGCTGCAAAGGTTCGAAGCGTGCATCGATGTCGAGACGATCACCGACCTTGCCCGAAGCGGTGACCCGGCTGCTGCCCAGCGACAGCTTCAGGTCGCCCTGGCCCTGCTCGCCCTGCAGCGCGAACTTGCCCTGTGCGTCGAGGTTGCGCTGGCGCAGGATGCCCTTCAGCGACGGCAGATCCACCGTGGCTTCCAGCGTGCCGGCCGTGCCCGGTGCGGCATTGGCCGGCGGCGGCAGCTGGCGGCCCTTGGAGGCCAGGTTGCCGGACAGGCGGCCATTCCAGCCCGGCACGAAATAGCCGGGGTCGAAGTCCTTCAGCGTGGCCTTGGCGTCCCAGTCCAGCTGTGGCGCCCAAGCGACCTGGCCTTCCACCTGCAGCTGGCCACCCGGGGTCTGCGCCTGCAGCTGGTGGATCGACGCGGCCTGGTCATTGCCACGCACGTCGAAGCGCAGCTGCGCCTTCTGCTTTTCGCGTTCGACCTCGGCGCGGCCAATCGCCGCCCACGCCTTCAGCGTGCCGGCCAGGCCGAAGCGCGCTTCCTTCAGCGTCACCGGTACCGGCGCGCTGCCGGCGGTGTTCGGGTCCGCGGCCGGCACATAGGTCAGGTTCCGCGCGACCACCGAGAAATTGAGCTTCTGCTGGTCTTCCTGGCTGAAATCGGCGGTGCCCTCCAGCCGGGCTTCGCCCCCCAGGCCCTTCACCAGCAGCGGCGAGACCTTCAGCACCTGGTCCTGCAGCGACACCACCGACGGTGCCAGTTCCAGTTCCTGGTCGCCCTGCTTCACCTTGCCGCGCAGGTTGGCGTTGCCGCCCTTGCCGGCAGCGGTGAAGTCCAGCGCCAGCGGCGCGATCGCCGAGCTGGCCAATGCCGGCGACAACAGCGCCAGATCCAGTTCGTCACTGCGGATGCTGGCATTCCAGCTCGGATCGGTCCGCCCGTCGAACACCAGCATCGCGTGCAGCGGCTTCGGTGCACGCCCGGCCACCGCCACCTCCATGTGCGCAAGGTCGCCGCGTGCCACCAGCCCGACCGTCGCCGCAGTGCGCCCACGCGGGGCCGGCAGCACCGCCGTGACCGTCACGTCGGTGTCGTAGTCCTTGGCCGGGATGTAGCGGCCCTGGGCGGTGAAATTGCCCATGTCGCTGTCCACGACCAGCTTGTGCGCCTGGAATTCGCCGTTGGCGATTTCGATGCCACCGCGCACGCGGCTGATGTCGATCACCGGCTCGTTGGCCTGGCTGATGCGGAAGCCATCGATGGCAATGGCGTCGGCCTGGATCGCCAGCGGCATCTCGATCTGCGGCAGCGAATCCGGCCACGACGGCAGCTTGAACGGCTCGTCACTCTTGGCCAGGTTCAACGTCGCGTTGGTCAGTTCCAGCTTGTCCAGCAGCAGCTTGCGGCCCAGCAACGGGCGCAGGTCCGGCTCCAGGTGCGCGCGCTCGGCGTGGAAATGGATGTCGTCATAGCGGAAGTCGACGTTGTACAGGGTCAGCGGACCGGCCACCGGGCCGTCCACCTTGTCCCAGGTGAAGCTGGCGCCGACCGGCAGCCGTGCCACCACCTGCGCCAGCAGCACATCGCGGCCGGCCACGGTCTGCAGCAGCCAGTACACCGCCAGCAGGGCCAGCAGCACCAGGCCGATCACGCCGGCGCCGGACCATGCCCAGAAGCGGCGGCGGCGGTAGAAGCGCACGCGCGGCGGCGTGTTCGGGGTCGGCGTGGGTGCGGGCGTGCTCACAGGTCCGCTCCGATGTTCAGGTACAGCTGGAACTGCGAATCCGGGTTGTTCAGGCCGTGCGCCACGTCGATGCGTACCGGGCCGACCGGCGATTTCCAGCGCACGCCGAAGCCGACGCCAGTGTGCAGATCAATGGTGTTGTCGAAGGCGCTGCCGGTATCGACGAACACCGCCGCGCCCCATGGACCGCCATTGAAGTAGTGCTCGTACTCGGCCGAGCCGATCACCAGGTTCTTGGCGCCCAGTGCGTACTTGTCCGGCGCCGGCGTACGCGGGCCGACCTCGCGGTAGGCGTAGCCGCGGATGCTGCGGTCGCCGCCGGCGAAGTAGCGCAGGCTCGGTGGCATCGCCACCAGGTCGCTGGTCCAGGTGGTGCCGCCCTCGCCGCGCAGGATCAGGCGGTTGCTTTCGCCCACCGGGATGTACCAGCGCAGCACGGCATTGGCCTGCACGAAGCTGGTATCCGAACCGACGCCCTCGATGCCGGTCCGTAGCGTCGCGGTGCCGCTGATGCCCTTGCGCGGGAACATCTGGTCGTCGACGTTGACGTAGTCGGCCACCATCTGTGGGTACACCAGCGTCGAGGTGTTGTAGACCGCATCGGTGAATTCGGTGCCGGAGGCGTAGCGCCAGCGCTCGCGCAGCGCGTTGACCGAGGCGATCGCGGTCCAGTGCTCGTTGATCTCGCCGCTGCGGCTGGCGATCAGCTTGAAGTTGCGCAGGTCGATGTAATCGGTCTGTTCGTCATACGCGCTGGCGGCAAAGGTGTACCAGCCGTCGAGCCAGTTGAACGCCGGGATGCGGTAGCTGGTGACCAGGCTCTTGCGCTTCTGCGCATAGTCCAGCTGCGTGTTCATCTTGTGGCCGCGGTTGTTCAGGAACCGCCGCTCGATGCCACCGCGCACACCCGGGCCACTCTCGCTGCCGTAGCTCAGGCCGGCGGTGTAGATGGTGCGCTTGGCGCGGGTCAGCTTCACGTCCACCGGCACGTCGCCGTTCGCGTCGGCCTGGTCCGGACGCGGCTGGATGTCGATCACGCTGAAATAGTCCAGCTTGGTCAACGACTGCCGCAGGCGATCCAGCTTGCCCTCGTGGTAGTAGCTGCCCTGGTCCCAGTACACCAGCGGGTCGAACAGCTTGTCGACGAAGTAGTCCTGTTCGAAACGCACCGGGCCCATGTTGTAGCGGCGGCCACTGTCCCAGGTCAGGTCGATGTCTGCAGCATTGTCGGCGCGGGTGATCTGCACCTGGCGCTGGGTGTAGTCGGCGTCGAAGTAGCCACGTTCGGCCAGGCGGCGGGTGATGGTGATCTTGCTGGCTTCGTACTGGGTATGCACGAAGCGCTGGCCCTTGCGCGGCTTGAACGCAGCCAGGTCGTCCTGCAGGTACTGGTCGTAGATCGCCGGGCCGGTGATGTCGATGTGCTCGCGGCGCACGGTGACCGGCGCACCCTTGTCGACATGGATCAGCACGCGCACGTGCTCGTCCACGCGCGGCGCCTCGACCTTGATCACCGGGTTGTAGTACCCGAACGGTTCCAGTGCCTGGCGGGTCTGCCGCTCGGCCTGCGACAACAGGTACTCCAGGCGCGACTCGCCCTGCTCCTTGCCGATCGTGTCGTACAGCGACAGCGATTCCTGGATGTTCTCGATGATTGCGGCGTCGTCGCCCTTGTCCAATCCCTTGATGTCCACCTTGTCGATGGTGCCGCGCGCGTGGGCCACGGAAGTGGCGGCCAACGACAGGACCATCAGCGGCAGGGCGTATTTCTTTGGCTGCATGCGGCACAGCATACCGACCGGAGGTGACGATGCGAAATGCATCACGTCATTCGGGATCGGTTGTTAAGTGGCGGTCAAAATACGCGCCTTTGTGGCGATCATCGTGAATGCCGATGAGGAAGCCGGCATCGTCCGCGATGCCGGCAATGACCCCGATGGACATCCGCCGGCGGTGATCCGGTAGTGCCGGCCGCTGGCCGGCAACCCACAGATCGATCCGATGCGCG
>NZ_JASJSU010000044.1:0-11476 GCF_030237045.1 Stenotrophomonas maltophilia group sp. Smal17 | reverse complement strand
CCCCCCCCACTACCGATACGGGCATCAGCTCGACAGATGCTCGATCGCCGCGACCTTGCCCAGGCGCTCACCCAGCATCGTCAGCAGCGCCAGGCGGTTGCCACGCAGCGCCGGATCCTCGGCATTGACCATCACGCCATCGAAGAAGGCATCGACCTGCGGGCGCAGCCGGGCCAGGCGGGCCAGCACGGCCACGTAGTCCTTGTACTGCAGGCTGGCGCCGGTGTCGTCGATGGCCGCGGTGACGGCTTCAGCCAGCGCGCGCTCGGCGTCTTCCTGCAGCAGCGCAGGGTCGATCTGGGCCGGAATGTCGCCCTCGGCCTTGCGCAGGATGTTGCGGATGCGCTTGTTGGCCGCGGCCAGTGCCTCGGCTTCCGGCAGCGCAGCGAAGGTGCCGATCGCATCCAGGCGGCGGTCGAAGTCGTACAGCGAGGCCGGCTTCAGCTCGGCCACCGCATTGAAGTGCGTAGCCGGCACGCCCTTGTCGGCGTAGTAGCCCTTCAGGCGGTCGAGGATGAAGTCGTACAGCTCGCCGACGTCGGCCTGCACATTGCGCGCGGCCAGGCCGGCATTGGCGCTGGCCAGCAGCGCGCGCAGGTCCAGCTCGAAGCCGCTTTCGATGATCGTGCGGGCCAGGCCCAGCGCGTTGCGGCGCAGGGCGAACGGGTCCTTGTTGCCGGTCGGCTTCAGGCCTGCGGCGAAACCACCGGCCAGCGTGTCCACGCGTTCAGCAATCGCCAGCACCTTGCCCAGCGCCGACAGCGCGATGTCATCGCCACCGAAGCGCGGCTGGTAGGCCTCGTCGATGGCCAGCGCGACCTCGGCCGATTCGCCACCGGCCACGGCGTAGTGGCGGCCGGCGATGCCCTGCAGTTCCGGGAATTCGTTGACCATGCGCGATTGCAGGTCGTTCTTCGCCAGTTCGGCGGCGCGCCGTGCCTGCGCAGCGTCGGCGCCAACCTGCGGCGCGATCACCTCGGCCAGGGCGGCCACGCGGGCGACCTTGTCGGCCACGCTGCCCAGCTTGGCCTGGTAGGTCACCGTCTTCAGGCCCTCGCCCATCGACACCAGGCCCTGCTTCAGGTCTTCGTCGAAGAAGAACTTGGCATCGGCGAAGCGCGGGCGGATCACGCGCTCGTAGCCCCTGGCCACTTCGGCCACGTCCTTCGATTCGATGTTGGCGATGCCGATGAACTTCTCGGTCAGCGTGCCGCTGTCATCCAGCACCGGGAAGAACTTCTGGTTGATCTCCATCGTCTCGATCAGCGCTTCCTGCGGCACCGCCAGGAACGCCGGCTCGAAGCTGCACAGCACCGCCGACGGCCACTCGACCAGGTTCACCACCTGCTCCAGGTTGTCCTCGGTGATGCGGGCGCTGCCGCCGGCCTTGGCCGCAGCGGCTTCGACCTCGGCGACGATGCGCGCGCGGCGCTCGCTCGGGTCGACCAGCACGAACGCGGCGCGCAGGGCTTCCACGTAATCCTGCGGCTGTGCCAGCGACACGGCCTGGTCGTGGTGGAAACGATGGCCACGGCTGACACGGCCAGCCTGCAGGCCGAACAGTTCGGCCTCGACCACGTTGGCACCGTGCAGCAGCACCAGCCAGTGCGCCGGGCGCGCAAAGCCCCAGGCGTGGTCGCCCCAGCGCATCGGCTTGGGAATCGGCATCGCCGCGATCGCCTCGCGCAGGATCTCCGGCAGCAGGCTGGCGGTGCTCGCGCCCGGGGTCACGGCGCGGTGCACGAAGCGCTCACCCTTGTTGTCGGTGGTCTTCTCCAGCGCGGTCCAGTCGATCCCGGCCTTGGCGGCGAAGCCCTGCAGGGCCTTGGTCGGCTGGCCTTCGGCGTCCAGCGCGATGTTCAGGTACGGGCCCAGCACTTCGCTGTGCTGTTCCGGCTGTTCCAGGCCAACGCCCGGCAGCAGCACGGCCAACCGGCGCGGGGTCGACAACGGGCGGGCGTCGCCCAGTTCCAGTGCGACGCCGCGCTTGCGCAGGCCGTCGACAACGCCATCGAAGAACGCTTGGGCCAGGCCCGGCAGCGCCTTGACCGGCAGCTCCTCGGTGCCCAGTTCGATCAGCAGGGGGGACAGTTGGCTCATCGTTTCAATCCTGTGGTGGGGGCGCAGCGCGCGACGCGTCCGGCGCCCCGGAGTAAGGGGGAGAGCGGCGGTCAGGCCTTCTTGGCGCCCGGGAAGCCCAGCTTCTCGCGCTGCTCGTAATAGGCCTTGGCCACCGCCTGGGCCAGCGCGCGCACGCGCAGGATGTAGCGCTGGCGTTCGGTCACGCTGATCGCGCGGCGCGCATCGAGCAGGTTGAAGGTGTGGCTGGCCTTCATCACCTGCTCGTAGGCCGGCAGCGGCAGGTTCACTTCCACCAGCTTCTGCGCTTCGCGCTCGCAGGCATCGAAGCGGTGGAACAGTTCGTCCACGTCGGCATATTCGAAGTTGTAGGTGCTCTGCTCCACCTCGTTCTGGTGGTAGACGTCACCGTAGGTCACCGGCTGGCCGTCCGGGCCGTAGGTCCAGACCAGGTCGTAGACGTTGTCGCAGTTCTGCAGGTACATGCACAGGCGCTCGAGACCATAGGTGATCTCGCCCAGCACCGGGCGGCATTCCAGGCCACCGGCCTGCTGGAAGTAGGTGAACTGGGTCACTTCCATGCCGTTGAGCCAGACTTCCCAGCCCAGGCCCCAGGCGCCCAGCGTCGGCGATTCCCAGTTGTCCTCGACAAAGCGCAGGTCGTGCACCAGCGGGTCGATGCCCAGTGCCTTCAGCGAATCCAGGTACAGCTGCTGGATGTTGTCCGGCGCCGGCTTCATCGCCACCTGGTACTGGTAGTAGCGTTGCAGGCGGTTCGGGTTCTCGCCGTAGCGGCCGTCGGTCGGGCGGCGCGAGGGCTGCACGTAGGCCGCATTCCAGCCTTCCGGACCGATCGCACGCAGGAAGGTGGCCGGATGGAAGGTACCGGCGCCCACCTCCAGGTCGAGCGGCTGGATGAGCACGCAGCCCTGCTGGGCCCAGAACTGGTTCAGGGTCTGGATCAGGCCCTGGAAGGTGATCGGAACGGTCGGGGTCGCGGACATGCGGACGATTCTTGGCCGGCAAGGGGGGTGCGCTAGTATAACGGCCGACCTGCGGGGCATTCCGTACCCGGGAGGAGCAGGCAGATGGAACATCGGCTGCCGGTGGGCACGCCCGGCGAGGCGGGCGGCGTTCCGCTGCCCTGGGGCCGCCTGCATTTCGAGCAGATCGCCGCGGCGCTGATCGCCGATGGCCTGGTGGCCGAGCAGGACCGCGAGCGCATGCGGTTCTCCGCGCAGGGCGCGCGCAACGCCAGCGAAGTGCATCCGCTGGTGCTGTTGTCCAACCTCAAGCTGGCGGCCAACGGCGGCGGCGAACTGACCCTGGAACGCCTCAGCGAATGGCTGGCGCAGCGTACCGGCTGCCGCTACCTGCGCATCGACCCGACCCGGGTCGACGTCGCCGCGGTCACGGCCCTGGTGTCGCATGCCTATGCCCGCCGCCACCGCTTCCTGCCGCTGGCGGTGGATGCCGAGCGCGTGCTGGTGGCCACCAGTGAGCCGCTGGTGCAGGAATGGCGCCGCGACCTGCAGCACCTGACCCGGCGCCGCATCGAGCTGGCGGTGGTCAACCCGCTGGACCTGCATCGCTACACCATGGAGTTCTACGGGGTAACCCGTTCGGTGCGTGGCGCCCGCAGCGATGCGCGCGGCGAAGCCAGCACCACCCTGCCCAGCTTCGAACAGCTGGTCGAGCTGGGCCGTGCCGGCGACGTCAACGCCGACGACCAGCACATCGTGCACATCGTCGACTGGCTGCTGCAGTACGCCTACGAGCAGCGCGCCTCGGACATCCACCTGGAGCCGCGCCGCGAGATGGGACGCATGCGCTTCCGCATCGACGGCGTGCTGCACAAGGTGTTCGAGGTGCCGCCGGCGGTGATGACCGCCGTGGTCAGCCGCATCAAGGTGCTCGGCCGCATGGACCTGGCCGAGCGCCGGCGCCCGCAGGACGGCCGCATCAAGACCCGCTCGCCGGGCGGCCGCGAAGTCGAGATGCGCCTGTCGACCATGCCCACCGCCTTCGGCGAAAAGTGCGTGATGCGCATCTTCGACCCGGATGCCGCGTTCAAGAGCATCGACCAGCTCGGTTTCAGCCCGCAGGAGGCCGCCGGCTGGAATGCACTGGTCGAGCGCCCGCACGGCATCGTGCTGGTCACCGGCCCGACCGGCTCGGGCAAGACCACCACCCTGTATTCCACGCTGAAGCGGCTGGCCACGCCGGACGTGAACGTGTGCACGGTGGAAGACCCGATCGAGATGATCGCGCCCGAGTTCAACCAGATGCAGGTACAGACCAACATCGACCTGGACTTCGCCAGCGGCGTGCGCACCCTGCTGCGGCAGGACCCGGACATCATCATGATCGGCGAGATCCGCGACCTGGAAACCGCGCAGATGGCGGTGCAGGCCTCGCTGACCGGCCACCTGGTGCTGTCCACGCTGCACACCAACGATGCGCCCTCGGCGGTCACCCGCCTGCTCGACCTGGGCGTGCCGCATTACCTGCTGGCCAGCACCCTCAACGGCATCCTCGCCCAACGCCTGGTGCGCACCCTGTGCCCGCACTGCAAGCAGCCGCACAGCCTTGGCGCCGCCGACTGGGCGGTGCTGGCTGATAGCCATGCTGCATATCCAGATGCCGCCACGCCCTGTCGGCCGGTCGGTTGCCTGGAGTGCCGGCGCACCGGATTCCTCGGCCGCATCGGCCTGTATGAACTGCTGCCATTGGGCTCGCGGCTGCGCGGGCAGATCCGCGCCGACATGGACCTGGCCGGTTTCACCCGCGCCGCGTGGGCTGAAGGGCTGCGAACCCTGCGTCAGGCCGGGCTTGAAAAGGTGGCGCAGGGGCTGACTACAATCGAGGAAGTCCTGTCAGTGCTGCCGCCCCCGGATGAACCCAGCCCCGTTCCTGATCCTTGAAACCGGCCGCCCGGTGCCGTCACTGCGCCGCTACGGGCGCTTCCCGCACTGGATCCGCGTCGCCGCCGGGCTGGAAGAACACGAGACGGTGGTGGTCGACGTCGAACACGGTGGCGCCCTGCCCGATCCGCACGGCTTCGCCGGCGTGCTGGTGACCGGCTCGGCCGCCTTCGTCACCGACCACGCCGAGTGGAGCGAGCGCAGCGCGGCGTGGCTGCGCCAGACCGCCCACGACGACCTGCCGGTGTTCGGCATCTGCTACGGCCATCAGCTGCTGGCGCACGCGCTCGGGGGCGAGGTGGCCTACAACCCAGCGGGCCGCGAGTCCGGCACGATCGAGCTGGAACTGCAGCCACAGGCCGCGCAGGACCCGCTGTTCCAGGGGTTGCCACAGCATTTCGCCGCCCACGCCACCCACCTGCAGACCGTGCTGCGCGCACCGGACGGTGCCGAAGTGCTGGCGCGTTCGCCGCTGGATGGCTGCCACGCCTTCCGCTGGGGGCGCCAGGCATGGGGCGTGCAGTTCCATCCGGAATTCGCCACCCACCACATGCGTGGCTACGTGCGCGCCCGCGCCGACTGCATCGGCCGCCACGGCGGCTGTGCCCGCAGCATCGAGCGCGCGGTCAGCGCCGCACCGCTGGCCCGCCAGCTGTTGCGCCGCTTCGTCCGCCAGGCGCGGCTGTCTTCAGCCCAGCCGGCGGCAAAACAGGGATAATCGGCGCCACGGGCAGCCGCCCGGCCCCTCCTGTCCCTTCCCGGATGTCCATGAAAGAGATTCGCAAGCTGCCGGCTTCGGCGGGCGCCCAGTGGTTGCTGGATACGTTCTCCCTGTACCGGCGAGCGCCGCTGCAGCTGGCCCGGATCGGCCTGACCTGGCTGCTGGTGAGCTGGGTGGTGACCCTGCTGTCGACGCTGATTCCCGGCGCTGCCGGCATGGCCGTGCAGCTGATGACCCTGGCCATTTCGCCGATCATGTTCGGCGGCATGCTGTATGCCGTGGGCGAGATCGACGAAGGCCGCCCGGGCCTGGCCTCGCACCTGCTGCAGCCGATCCGCGACCACCGCGTCAGCCACCTGCTGGTGCCGCTGGCGATCCAGGTGCTGGCGGTGCTGCTGCTGGGCGCGCTGCTGTTCATGATGATCGGCCGCGAAGGCTTCACCGCCTTCAGCGAGGTCATGACCAAGATGGAAGAAATCAGCCGCAGCGGCCAGCAGATCAAGCCGGACGATGCCGCCGCACTGGTCGCCAACCTGCCGGCCAAGCGCATCGCGCTGTGGATGCTGCTGGTGTTCCTGAGTGCGGTCGCGCTGTCACTGGCGATGTTCACCCAGCCGGCGCTGGTGGTGTTCGACAAGCAGAGCGGCATGCACGCGCTGCGCCTGAGCCTGCAGGGCTGCATCGAGAACATCGGCGCGATGATCGTGTTCGCCGTGCTCGGCTTGATCGCCGCGTTCTGCATGTACATCCTGTTCGTGATCGTGATCCAGATCGCGATGCTGATCGGCGGCCCGCTGGCCGCGGCCTTCATCGCCCAGCTGGTACTGACCACGGTACTGATGCCGCTGTACGTCGGCGCGGTCTATGCCGCGTGGAAGCAGATGTTCGTGCACCGCGGCAGCCGCGCCGCACCGCCGATCCCGACCACCCCGACCTCCAGCGACATCTTCCACGCCTGACGGAAAAAGGGGACGGAGGGGATTAAGTCGTTTGTGCCTTTAACGACTTAATCCCCTCCGTCCCCTTTTTTCTTTCAGGCGGCGGGTTTCTTCACTACCGACGACGGCACCAGCCAGCGTGCGGCGTGGATGCCCAGCTCGTAGAGCAGGCACATCGGGATGGCCAGCATCAGCTGCGAGACCACGTCCGGCGGGGTCAACACGGCGGCCACCACGAAGATGCCGACGATCGCGTAACCGCGGCCTTCCTTGAACTGCTGCGGCGTCACCCAGCCCAGCAGCACCAGGATCACCATCGCCACCGGCAGTTCGAAACTGCCGCCGAAGGCAAAGAAGATCGCCAGCACGAAGTCCAGGTAGGCGTTCGCATCCGGGGTGATCGCAATCACGTCCGGGCTGAAGGTGGTGAGGAAGTGGAACACCGCCGGCAGCACCAGGAAGTAGGCGAAGGCACAGCCGGTGTAGAACAGCACCACCGACGACACCAGCAGCGGTACCGCCAGGCGCTTTTCGCGCGCGTACAGGCCCGGCGCAACGAACGCCCACAGCTGGTACAGCAGCCACGGCACCGCCACGAACAGGGCGACGAAGAAGGTCAGCTTCAACGGCGCGAAGAAGGCACCGGCCGGGTTGGTCGCAATCATCGTCTGCCCGTTGGGCAGCTGCGAGACCAGCGGCTCGGCCAGCGCGTTGTACAGCTTCTGGGTGAATGGCAGCAACGCCAGCAGCGCCACGCCCAGGCCCAGCAATGCGCGCACCAGGCGGCCGCGCAGTTCCACCAGATGTTCAACCAGCGAGCTTTCGCCGAAATCCTGCTCACTCATGAGGGGCGCTCCGTGTTCTGCGCCGGCGGCGTCGCAGTGGTTTCAGTGGCCGCCGCGGCACTGGGTGCAGGCGTGGCGACCTCCTGTGCCGGTGCCGGGTCCGCGGCAACGGGCTCGCTCAGGTGCGGCGGCAGATCAGCCGGCGCCGGCGCGCGTACTTCCTGCGCCAGATCGTCGCCCTGCTGCTGTGCCTGCTGGGCTTCGCGACGGATCGCTTCGCCACTGGCGCGCAGCTGGTTTTCGGTGTCCTGCATGCCCTGGCGCACGTCCTGCATCTGCCGCTTGATCTCCTCGGCCTGCAGTTCGCGCTCCAGCTCCTGTTTCACCGAATCCCACTGATTGCGGGCACGACGCACCCACAGGCCGGCGAAGCGGGCCGCCTTGGGCAGGCGCTCGGGACCGAGCACCACCAGGGCGACCACCGCAATCACCAGCAGTTCGCTGAAGCCGATATCGAACACCGCAACCGCTCCGGATCAGCGAGCGTTACGGTCGTGCTCGTCCTGCGCGGTGCGCGAGGCGTCCTGGCTGCGCGACTCGTCGCCCAGCTGCGCGTTCGGCTTGTCCTCGTCGCGCATGCCCTTCTTGAATTCCTTGACCGCCGAACCGAGGTCCTTGGCGCCACTGGTCAGGCGCTTGGTGCCGAACACCAGCAGGACGATGGCCAGCACGACCAACCAATGCCAGATGCTGAAACTGCCCATAAAGACGCTCGTTACGTTAGTGATCAGGCTGTCGAGCATAGCGCACCGGCTGTTAGCCGGCGCGCGTGACGAAAGTCAGTTTCCGCCCAGCGTTTCCGTGCGGATCTCGCCGTCGTTGACCGGCTGGAAGCCCTGCTGCTGCGGCGGCGGGGTCTGCGGCACGTTCTGCAGCGGCGCAGTGGTGACCTCTGCCGGGGCCGGCGCTGCCTGAACAGGCGCCGGGGCGACCGCCGGAGCCGCTGCCGGACGCGGCGCATTGCCGCCGTTGCCGTTGCGGTTGTTGCGCGCGGCGTAGGTGGCCTCTTCCAGGCGATCGCGGAAGGCGACCACATCCATCGACGGCGAACCACCGGCGCGACCTTCGAAGATCATGCGCGGCGTGGTGTTGCTGCCGTAGGCGTCCAGATTGGCGGCATCGTCGATCTGCAGCACCGCACCGTCCAGGGCGACGCCGGCGAACAGGCCACGGGCACGCGACCACGACCAGATCTCGGCCTTCAACTGGCCGTCGGTGGCGGCGGCGGCGTTGCGACCGACCGGGCCGGCAGCAACGCCGGCATCGGCGCCCAGCGTGAACTTGCCGTTGACCAGGTTGTCCAGGCTGCGGTCGTTGCGGAACACCAGCACCACGTCCGAGGACTGCACACCGGCCTGGAAGCCGATGCTGCCGCCGGTGAGCTTGACGAACACCGGGTTGGACCAGGCGCCATTGGCCATGCGCACCGACATCAGGCCATGGCCGCGACGGCCACCGATGACCAGGCCGGCCTTGATCGTGTCGGGAATGACGATGACCGCGCGGCCTTCGTCGAGCAATTTGTCCGGAATGCCCTGTTCAGGGATTCCCTGGATTTCAGCCAGCACACGCACGGCGTTGCGGGCGCGCTGGTCTTCCTGCGGTCCGGCCATGGCCTGGCTGGACAGCAGACTGGCGGCGATCAGCAGGGCTTGGATCGGGCGACGCATGGCGGGCTCCAGAAGTCAGTCCATAGGAAGATATAGCAAGTAACTGAAATTAGTAGTGTTGCCATGAATCGCCAATGAGCGTTGCCTGCTCATATAGATGCCCGCTATGCCCGCGATCCGAACCCTGCATGCCGGCGCGGCACCGGATCGGCGACAATACATCCCATGCTCGACGCACCCGATACCGCCGTGCTGGCGGTCAACCTAGGCACGCCCGAGACGCCGACGGCCCCCGCCGTACGCCGTTACCTGGCTGAATTCCTGTCCGACCCCCGCGTGGTCTCGATTCCGGCACTGCTGTGGCAGCCACTGCTGCGCGGGCTGATCCTGCCGCTGCGCAGCAGCCGTTCGGCGGCCAAGTACGCCCAGGTCTGGCTGCCCGACGGATCTCCGTTGATGGTGCATACGCGCCAACTGGCGCAGGCCATGCAGGCACTGCTGCCGACGCTCAGGGTTCGCCATGCGATGCGCTACGGTGAACCGGCGCTGGCCGGCGAGCTCGACCGCCTGGCCGCCGAAGGCGCACGTCGCATCGTGGTGCTGCCGCTGTATCCGCAGTATTCGACCACCACCACCGCCTCGGTCGAAGACCGCGTCGATGCCTGGCAGCGCCGCAACCCCGGCGTGACGGTCAGCCTGGTGCGCGACTATTCGGTCGACCCGGGCTGGGTCGAGGCCGTTGCCGGTTCCATCCAGCGCTACTGGGAACAGCACGGCCGTGGCCAGAAGCTGATGTTCTCCTTCCACGGCATCCCGCAACGCCTGGCCGATGGCGGCGATCCGTATCCGCAGCGGTGCGAGGCCAGCGCCCAGGCCATTGCCAACACGCTGGGCCTGGGCAGGGACGAATGGCAGATGGGCTATCAATCGCGCTTCGGCCGCGAGCGCTGGCTGCAGCCGTACGCCGAGCCCAGCCTGTGGGCGTTGGCCGAATCCGGGGTGAAACAGATCGACGTGGTCTGCCCCGGCTTCGCCACCGACTGCCTGGAGACGCTGGAGGAGGTGGCAATGGGCTTCACCGAAACGCTGGCCGAACGCGGCGCGACGATGCGCTACATCCCGTGCCTCAACGCCGAACCGGAACACGCACGCGCCCTGGCGCGGCTGGCTGTGGCCTCACTGGCATGAGCCTGCATCCGTTTGAACTCGAGGTCGGTGGCGCACGCGTCGCCGGCCTGCGCAACCACGGCGAGGGTCCGCGCGTGCTGGCCCTGCACGGCTGGCTCGACAACGCCGCCAGCTTCGTGCCGCTGGCCCCGCACCTGTCCTCGCTGCAGCTGGTCGCCATCGACCTGCCCGGCCATGGCCACAGCGCGCACCTTCCGGCGGGGGCCAGCTACACCACGCCCGCCGCGATCTGCCACGTGCTCGATGTGGCCGATGCACTGGGCTGGGACCGTTTCAGCCTGCTCGGCCATTCGATGGGGGCCGGCATCGCCAGCCTCACCGCCTCGGTCAGCGACCGCATCGAACGGCTGGTGGCGATCGAAGCACTCGGCGGCCTGCGCGGGCCGGAGGAAGAAACCGCGCATCGCCTGCGCGAGCATGTCAATGCCACGCGTGCGCTCGCACGCAAGCAGTTGCGCGTGTTCCCCGACCTGGCTGCGCCGATCCGCGCACGGATGATGACCAACCAGCTCAGCGAACACTGCGCACGACTGCTGGTCGAGCGCGGTGTGGAACCGGTCGAAGGCGGCTATCGCTGGTGCAGTGATCCGCGGCTGATGCTGCCCACCGCGATCCGCCTCAGCGAAGGCCAGATCGACAATCTGCTGCAGGCCATCGCCTGCCCGACGCAGGTGATCTACGCCACGCCGGCGCAGTCCTATTACCCCGAGCCCATGCGCAGCGATCGCCTGCGGCACCTGCGCGATGGACGGCTGGCGGTGTTTCCCGGCAATCATCACCTGCACATGGAAGACCCGGCGCAGGTTGCCGAGGTGATCCTGCACTTCTTCAGCAACGACAACGCCGGCTGAGTCCGCGCCTCCGCGCGCTTCACTCCGCGCGTTTGCGGCCGATACATCAGTTGCGGGCCCCTGCGTCCGCAGCACGCGGGCCCGGTCGGGCCTGCGGCGTGTGTCTGGTTCTGCAAGGAAGTCCGCATGCCCGCTCTACTGCACCGTCACCCACAGGATGGGGTCACGGCGCGCTGTCTCCGCGGCGTTGATGACGTCGCATTCCCCGAATCCCCGGTCCATGCCCAGTCCACGCGCTCATGCGTGCGTCGCGGCGTGGCCGCTGCCGTCTGTTGATCCAGGAGTCGCCGATGTCCGCTGCACCCTCCCCCCCCCCCGAT
>NZ_JASJSU010000043.1:0-37276 GCF_030237045.1 Stenotrophomonas maltophilia group sp. Smal17 | reverse complement strand
GTGCCCGGCTGCACGAAGATGCTGCCTGCGGCGGCGTGCGCCGCAGGCAGCTCGAGGCGCTTAGTCGGCGCGTCCGGCGAATTCACCGGTGGCGGTGTTCACCAGCACGCGTTCGCCGTTGACGATGTACTCCGGCACCATGATCTCGATACCGGTGTTGAGCTTGGCCGGCTTCGGGCGCTTGGTGGCGGTGCCACCCTTCAGTTCCGGCGGGGTCTCGATCACTTCCAGCACCACCGAGGCCGGCAGCTGGATCGCCACGGGCTGCTCGTCAATGACCTGCACGTAGATGCCGGTCAGGCCGTCGGTGATGTAGCCGGCGTCGTCGCCGATCACGTCCGCGTCCAGCGTGTACGGGGTGTAGTCCTCGTCATCGAGGAACACGAAGGCGTCGCCGTCCTTGTACGAATAGGTGGACTGGCGGCGCAGCAGTTCGACCTCGACCAGGTTGTCGTCGGCATCGAAGCTGGCATCGAGCTTGTTGCCGCCCGGCACGCTGTACATGATGAAGCGGAAGCGGACGTTGCCGCCGCGACCCTGCGGCGAGCTGCGCTCGATGTCGCGGATCTGGTACACGCCGTTGTTGTACTCGACGACGTTGCCCTTCTTGATGTCGTTGGCTTTCATGATGATGTTGGTCGTTGGGGGAGGGCGCCGTCCCGGCGCCCGGGGGAATCACTTCGGAGCGAGGCGGGTAGCGCCGTCCAGGCGGATGGTCTCGCCATTGAGATAGGTGTTGCCGAGGATGAAGCCGACCAGGCTGGCGAAGTCTTCCGGCTTGCCCAGGCGCGACGGGAACGGGATCGAGGCGGCCAGCGACTGCTGCACGGCTTCGGGCATGCCGTCGACCATCGGCGTCCAGAACACGCCCGGCGCAATCGTGTTGACGCGGATGCCGAAGCGCGACAGTTCGCGTGCCATCGGCAGCGTCATCGAGACCACGCCGCCCTTGCTGGCGGCATACGCGGCCTGGCCGATCTGGCCTTCATAGGCGGCGATGCTGGCGGTGTTGATGATCACGCCGCGCTCGCCGTCGGTGCCGGCCTCGTTGTGCTGCATGCGGTTGGCCGCGGCCTTGGCCACGTTGAAGCTGCCGACCAGGTTGACCATCACCGTGCCCTGGAAGCCGGCCAGCGGCATCGGGCCCTCTTTGCCCAGCACGCGACCGGCGCCGAGGATGCCGGCGCAGTTCATCGCCACGTTCAGGCCACCGAGGAAATCGTGGGCCTGGTCGATGGCGGTGGCCACGGCCGCCTCATCGCTGACGTTGACGTTGAAATAGCGGGCCTTGTCGGCGCCCAGTTCGGCAACGGTGGCTGCGCCCTTGTCGTCGTTGAGGTCGAACAGGGCCACCTTGCCGCCCTGGGCGACGAGGTGCTGGGCCACGGCCAGGCCGAGCCCGGAGACGCCGCCAGTGATCACGGCACGTACGGAAGACAGCTGCATTGAACGGTCCTGCAGGTTCGAGAACCGCCGATTCTAACGGAAGCCACGACCGTCGCTGTTGTGCACTGCGCCGCCTTTGCGTGGCGGCGCGGTGCGGCGGTCAGCCGGCGGCGGCAAGCGCCTGTCCGGTGCGGCTGGCGGTGGCGCGGCCGAGCAGGCCGGCCAGCCAGCGGCCGGTCTCGGCCAGTGCCGGCAGGTCCACGCCGCTGTCCAGGCCCAGGCCCTGCAGCAGGTAGACCACGTCTTCGCTGGCGACGTTGCCGCTGGCGCCCTTGGCATACGGGCAGCCACCGGCGCCGGACACGGCGCTGTCGACCACGCGCACGCCTTCTTCCAGGCAGGTGGCGATGTTGGCGATGGCCTGGCCGTAGGTGTCGTGGAAGTGCACGGCCAGCGCCGCCATCGGAATCTCGGCGGCGACCGCCTGCAGCATGGCCCGTGCCTTGCGCGGGGTACCGACGCCGATGGTGTCGCCCAGCGAGATTTCGTAGCAGCCCATCTGGTGCAGGGCACGGGCCACGCGCACCACGTCGGCCAGCGGTACTTCGCCCTGGTAGGGGCAGCCGAGCACGGTGGACACATAGCCGCGCACACGCACGCCATCGGCGGCGGCCCGGCGCAGGATCGGCTCGAAACGGGCCAGCGACTCGTCGATGCCGGCATTGGTATTGGTGCGGTTGAACGCTTCGGAGGCGGCGGTGAACACCGCCACTTCCTCCACGCCGACCGCGCGGGCACGGTCGTAACCCTGTTCGTTCGGCACCAGCACCGGATAGCTGACGCCGGGCCTGCGCTGGATGCCGGCATAAACCTCGGCGGCATCGGCCAGCTGCGGGATCCACTTCGGGCTGACGAAGCTGGTCGCCTCGATGCTGCGCAGGCCGGTGGCCGACAGGCGGTTGATCAGTTCGATCTTGTCGGCGGTGGACACCGACTGCTTTTCATTCTGCAGGCCGTCACGCGGACCGACTTCGACGATGCGGACGTAGTCGCTCATGCCTCTACCTCGGAGCCGGGGCGGTGGCAGACCGCTTCGATGTTGTTGCCGTCCGGGTCGAGCACGAAGGCGCCGTAGTAATCCGGGTGGTACCACGGGCGCAGGCCGGGGGCGCCATTGTCGCGGCCGCCGGCGGCGAGGGCGGCGGCATGGAAGGCATCTACCTGCGCGCGGCTGGCGCAGGCGAAGGCCACGTGCACGCCGTGGCTGGCGGTGCCGCCATTGCCGAGCCAGAAGAACGGCTTGCCGTCGCTACCGAAACCGATGTGGTCGTGGGCGCCGGTCTGTTCGGCGGTCACTTCCATCACCACGCCGATCTGCAGCGGCGCCAGCGCCTGCAGGAAAAAGGCTTTGCTGCGCGCCAGGTCGGCGCTGGTCAAACCAAGATGATCGAGCATGTTCAGGCTTCCGTGACCCAGTGGGGGGCGCGCTTGTCGAGGAACGCGCCCAGGCCTTCCTGGCCCTCGGCGGAGACCCGCAGGCGCGCGATCAGCTCGGCATTATCCCGATCCAGCGCGTCGCGATCATGGCTGTCGCGGACCTGCCGGACCAGCTGCTTGGCGGTGGACGAGGCGATCGGGCCGGCCTTGTCGAGCAGGGCCAGCTGGCGTTCCAGTGCCTCGTCCAGGCGCTCGGGCTCGACCAGCTGGTGGACCAGGCCGATGCGCAGCGCGGTATCGGCGTCGAAGTGCTCGCCGGTGGCGAACCAGCGCCGGGCCTGGCGCGGGCCGATGGCCTCGATCACGTAGGGCGAAATCACCGCCGGCAGCAGGCCGAGGCGGCTTTCGGTCAGGCCGAAGCGGGCCGAGGTGCTGGCGATGGCGATGTCGCAGCAGGCGACCAGGCCGACACCACCGCCGAAGGCTGCGCCGTGGACCCGGGCCAGGGTCGGCTTGGGCAGCTCGTCCAGGGTGCGCATCAGCCTTGCCAGGGCCAGCGAGTCCTCGCGGTTGTCCGCCTCGCTGGCGGCGGCCATGCCACGCATCCACTGCATGTCGGCGCCGGCCGAGAAGGAGGCGCCGTGGCCGGCCACCACCACCGCGCGGACCGCATCATCGCGGCCGGCGGCTTCCAGCGCGGCAGTCAGCCGGGCGATCAGGCTGGCGTCAAAGGCGTTGTGCAGCTCCGGCCGGTTCAGCCAGAGGGTGAGGACGGCGCCACGGCGCTCGATCTGCAAAGCATCGTTCATGGGATTCCAGGGTCACTCCATACCTGTATGGATCATAGCGGGCCATTGGTCATGGGCCATGACGCGACGCGGGAATGTTAGAATCGAGAACCATTTACATCCAGCAGAGATTGCGCTAGATGATGCTGTCCGAACTGCCGCTGCACACCTCGGCCGTGGTCGAATCCGTGCAGGACCTGCATGCCAACGATGCCATTGCCCGTCGCCTGCGCGAGCTGGGTTTCGTCAAGGGCGAGGAAGTGCGTCTGGTGGCCAAGGGTCCGGTAGGCGGGGAGCCGCTGCTGGTGCAGGTCGGGTTCACCCGGTTCGCGCTGCGGATCAGTGAAGCCAAGCGCGTCGTGGTTGACGCCGCCAGCCAGGAACGACGTGCATGACCGCTACTGCCTCCACCGCCCCCCTGCGCGTCGCGCTGGTCGGTAACCCGAACAGTGGCAAGACCGCCCTGTTCAACCAGCTGACCGGCAGCCGGCAGAAGGTCGCCAACTACACCGGCGTCACCGTCGAACGCAAGGAAGGCCGCCTGCGCGCGCCGTCCGGTCGTGAATTCGCGGTGCTCGACCTGCCGGGCGCCTACAGCCTGCAGCCGGCCAGCCTGGACGAGGCGATCACCCGCGACCTGTGCCGCGGCTTCTACCCGGGCGAAGCCGCGCCGGACGTGCTGCTGTGCGTGATCGATGCCACCAACCTGCGCCTGCACCTGCGCTTCGCGCTGGAGCTGCGCGAGCTGGGCAAGCCGATGGTGGTGGCGCTGAACATGGTCGATGCCGCCCAGCGCCGCGGCATCCAGGTCGACGTGGCTGCGCTGGAGCGCGAGCTGGGCGTGCCGGTGGTGGAAACCGTGGCGGTGCGCAAGCAGGGTGCCAAGGCGCTTGTCGAGCGCCTGGATGCGATGGTGCCGCACCTGGATGCACCGGTGCCGGGCCCGGAAGGCGGCATCGACTACCACGCCAAGGTGCGCCAGATCCTGTCGGTGGCCGTGCGCATGCCGGCACGTACCGCCAAGATCGATGACGCGCTGGACCGCTGGCTGCTGCACCCGGTGTTCGGCCTGGTCAGCCTGGCGGTGGTGATGTTCCTGATTTTCCAGGCGGTCTACGCCTGGGCAACGCCGCTGATGGATGCCATCGAGGCCGGGTTCGCCTGGCTCGGCGCCTTCGTCGGCAGCGTGCTGCCGGAAGGGCCGCTGGCCAGCCTGCTGACCGACGGCATCATCGCCGGCGTCGGTGGCGTGGTGGTGTTCCTGCCGCAGATCCTGATCCTGTTCTTCTTCATCCTGGTGCTGGAAGAGTCCGGCTACCTGCCGCGTGCGGCCTTCCTGCTCGACCGCATGATGGCGGCCGCCGGCCTGTCCGGCCGCTCGTTCATCCCGCTGCTGTCCAGCTTCGCCTGTGCGGTGCCGGGCATCATGTCCACCCGCAGCATCCAGGACGCGCGCGACCGCCTGGCCACGATCCTGGTCGCGCCGCTGATGACCTGCTCGGCGCGCCTGCCGGTGTACGCGCTGCTGATTGGTGCGTTCATCCCGCAGAAGACCGTCTGGGGCGTGTTCAACCAGCAGGGCCTGGTGCTGTTCGGCCTGTATGCGGCCGGCATCCTCAGTGCGCTGGCGATGTCGTGGATCATGAAGAAGTGGCGCCGCGACAAGAGCGAGCATCCGCTGATGCTGGAGCTGCCGTCGTACCGCCTGCCGCATGTGCGCGACCTGGCGGTTGGCCTGTACGAGCGCGGCATGATCTTCCTCAAGCGCGTCGGCGGCATCATCCTGGCGCTGACCATCCTGTTGTGGGTGCTGCTGTCGTTCCCGGCGGCGCCGGTGGGCGCCACGATGCCGGCCATCGACTACAGCTACGCCGGCCAGATCGGCCACGCGATGGCGGTGTTCTTCGCGCCGCTGGGCTTCAACTGGCAGATCTGCATCGCGCTGATCCCGGGCCTGGCCGCGCGCGAAGTGGCCGTGTCCTCGCTGGCCACCGTGTATGCGCTGTCGGCGGCCGATGACGATGCCGCCAGCCAGGCGCTGACCCCGCTGATCAGCGACGGCTGGTCGCTGGCCACCGCATTGTCGCTGCTGGTCTGGTACATCTACGCACCGATGTGCATCTCGACGCTGGCCACCATCAAGCGCGAGACCAATTCGTGGAAGACGATGGCCTTTTCGGCGTTCTACCTGTTCGCCGCGGCCTACGTGGCGGCGCTGATCACCTACCAGGTGACCCGGGCGCTGGGAGGCGGCTGATGGACAGCGGATTGCTGCTGCAATACCTGATCATCGCGGTGGCCGTGCTGGTCAGTGCCTGGGTGGTGTTGAAGAAGCAGTTCCCGGGCACCGTGCGCAGGGTGCGCGGCGCACTGGCGCTGGCCCTGCTGAAGCCGGGCCGCGCTGCCTGGCTGCAGGCGCTGGGCCGGAAAATCGCGCCGCCGACTACGGGCGGCGGTGGCGCATGTGGCGGTTGCGACAGCTGCGGGCCGACCAAGAAGTAGTGCCGGGCTTGCTCGGCGGCCGCCGCCCGGTGGGCGCGAGCATTCGCCGCGGTGGGTGCGAACTTCACCCGGTGGGTGCGAACCTTGGTTCGCACGCTTCCCGGGTTCAGACCTCCCTGCGGATGAGCGCGCGGAAGTTTCCATCCCGATTCAATCGCCGCACCGACTCGCGGTTTCCGTGGGCTTCCGCGAAGCCCGCCACATCGGCAAGGGCACCGAGCAGCAGGCCTTTCAGCGCATCACGATTGCCGGCCTCAAGCAGATCATCCAGATCCTGCTGGATGAAGGCCCGGCGCAGGCCGGGCGTCTCTTCGATCCGCCAGTCGACATGCGGCGTGGGAATGCTGGAGCGGTACCTGAACGCAGTTTCCAGGTCGGAAGGCGCAAGCGGATACTCAAGCAGCTCTGGAAAGTAGAGCCCGGCATTCACATAGAAGCCCCGGTGTTCGCTGGCGCGTTGGTGATTCACGACAAGCAGGGCGCCCTCCAGCAGCCGGTAGCGGGTGGTGGTGGTCCCGGCAAAGCCTGTCTTCCTTGCGCATCTGCTGAAGACCGTCGCGGATTTCATGGGGCCCGCCTGGGCTGGAGGAAGGGCCCACAGCCTTGTCGCGCCGTGCGCGGGGGTCAATTGGCAAACGCGACACGCGCAACGAGCGCCCCAGGTGGGTGCGAACCTTGGTTCGCACGCCTTGCCCATGGCCTGAATCTACCTGGCGCGGGATCCAAGCTCTGCTGCCAGCGCCAGCCACGTGCTGCGTTGCGCCGGCGTGCTGCTGCGCACCGCACCGAGGCGGCTGATCTGCACTGGGCGGAAGCCGCAGAACGCCAGGATGGTGGCGCGGATCTGCGCAATGCCCGGGTCGCGGTAGATCCAGCGGTAGTACCACGGCGGCGTGTCCAGGGTGGTGATCACCCGCGCGCTGCGGCCGGCCAGCAGCCGGTCCCACCACACCGAATCGCGCCGGTAGCGGAAGGCGTACCCCGGCAGCAGCACGCGGTCGAAGAGGCCCTTCAGCAGGGCCGGCATCGCGCCCCACCAGGTGGGATAGACCAGCACCAGGTGATCGCAGGCTTGGATCGCATCGGCGACGTCCTGCAGATCGGCTTCCAGGGGCTGGATCTGGCGGTAGCCGTGGCGCAGCACCGGGTCGAATTCGAGTTCACCCAAGGCGATCAGACGCACCCGGTGGCCGGCGTTTTCAGCAGCGGTGGCGTAGCGCTGGGCGAGGGCGCCGCACAGGCTGTCACGGTCGGGATGGCCGAGCAGGATCAGGATGGAACGGGACACGACAACCTCGGGCAATGGAAAGTGCGCGAGGTTGGGCTATGCCCCAGGGGCAGAGTCAAACGCCGGGTCAGGCGCCGACAGGGCAGCCGCTGGGTTGCAGGACGCAGTCGCCACTGCCGGAGTGCAGCCACTGCCGTAGTTCGTCGCTGACCTGCTGCAGGTCAAGCTCGACCTGCTCCAGCCGTGCGCGCTCACACGCAATGCGGCTGCGCTGCTGCTCCAGCAGGGCCAGCACGGCCGGCCAGTCGAGCCGCCCATCGCGGCCCTGCAGCCGCGAGACCGCCGCCAGGGAGATGCCCAGTGCCAGCGCCTGGCGGATCAGCTGCACCCAGGCCACGTCCTGCTCGCTGTAGTCGCGGTAGCGGTTCACGCGCGGCACCGGTGGCAGCAGGCCGCGCGCCTCGTACAGGCGGATGGCCTTGGCGCTGGCGCCGGTCAGGCGACTGACCTCGGAGATGCGCATCGGCTCAGTCCCGCACCAGCCCGCCATCGACCACCAGGTTCTGGCCGGTCACCGCGCGTGACCAGGGGCTGGCGAAGAACAGCGCCGCATCGGCGAACTCGGCCGGGGTGGTGACGCTGCGCAGCGGGGTGTTGGCGGCGATGTAGTCGAACACCGCCTCGGGCGTGGCAGCGCTGGCATCGGTGGTGCGCAGCAGGCCGCCGGACAGCATGTTGACGGTGATGCCATGCGGGCCGAGGTCGCCGGCCAGGGTGCGGGTCAGTGACAGCAGCGCGGCCTTGGCCGCGGTGTAGTCGTGGTAGGGCACGACCGGGTTCTGGAACAGGTTGGTGCCGATGTTGATGACGCGGCCGAAACGGCGCGCCTGCATGCCGGGCAGGGCGGCCTGCACGGTGTTGAGCGCGCCACGCACGCTGCCCTCGAACTGGGCCTGGAAGGCCGGCCAGCCGATATCGGCAGCGCTGTCGCGCGCATCGCCATTGAACGAGAAGCTCGCCAGCGCGTTGTTGACCACGGTGGTGACGCCCTGGCCGAAGTGCGCCAGCGCCTGCTGCAGCATGGCGTCGACCTGGGCGCGATCGGTGACGTCGGCCGGCAGCGCGATCGCCTGTCCGCCCAGTTCGGCAGCCAGGGCCCGTGCGGTGGCCTCGCTGCGGTGGTAGTTCACAATGACGCGCGCACCCTGCGCGGCGAAGGCGCGGGCAATGTGCGTGCCAAGGCCGCGGCCGGCGCCGGTGACCAGCACCAGTTGTTCGCTGATCTGCATGGTGGAACTGCCATCCATTGCGTGAAAGGGCATGCAGCGTAGCAGCGATGGCGCTTGCCGGAGCGGGTGCGCTGCCGCTAGCCTGCGGGCATGAACCAGACTCCCCTGCGATTGCTCATTCACGGCGCCTCCGGGCGCATGGGCCAGGCCCTGCTGCGGCTGGCCGCCGAACACCCCGAAACCCTGCAGATCGTGGCGGCGGTGACCGGCCGCGCGCCGGCCCAGCGCGTGGTCGACGGCGTGCCGTTCTTCGCCGCCAGCGAGCTGCCCGGCGCGCCGGTGTTCGATGTGGCAATCGACTTCAGCCTGCCGGAGGGTTTCGACCCGATGCTGGCGCTGTGCGTGGAGCGGGGCGCGGGCCTGGTGTCGGGTACCACCGGCATCTCCAGTACGCAGCGCCAGGCGCTGGAGGCCGCGGCAGCGAAGATCCCGCTGGTCTGGGCCTCGAATTTCAGCCTGGGCGTGGCGGTGCTGGACGAGCTGGTCGAGCGCGCCGCACAGGCGCTGGCCGGCTGGGACTGCGACATCGTCGAATCGCACCACACCCAGAAGAAGGACGCGCCGTCGGGCACCGCGCTGACCCTGGGTGCGGCAGCGCAGCGGGGTGGGGCGCAGCCGCACTACGCCAGCCTGCGTGCCGGCGATATCGTCGGCGAGCATCTGGTGCAGTTCACCGGCCCCGGTGAGCGCATCGAGCTGGTCCACCGGGCCACCAATCGCGACATTTTTGCCCGCGGCGCGCTGTTCGCCGCCCGCCAGCTGCACGGCCGGGCGGCCGGCAGCTACCGGGTGCGGGACCTGCTGGACGGCCCCCGGTAACGGTCCAGGTCGATGGTAGATGCCAACCTTGGTTGGCGCTTCCCGGAAAGCCTGCCAACCAAGGTTGGCATCTACCGGGGTCATGGCGGCCCCGCATACGCCGCCGGATTGAAATGAATGCGCAATCGCCTGTTCATGAACAGCGATAACCGCTGGCGCGAGCGCCCCGGCAGCGCTACAATTCGCACTCGCCGAATCACGAAAGCCGGACCGGTCCCAGACCGTACGTCCGCGCTTTTTTGCAACCGGATTTCCGTGAAGCGCAGGCGTGACTTCGGCAGCCCCCTCGGTAGCCAAAGTGAGATTTCCGTGACCCAAGCCGCAATCCTCGTCCTCGAAGACGGCACCGTATTCGAGGGCGAATCCGTAGGCGCGCCCGGCCTGTCCGTCGGTGAGGTGGTGTTCAACACCGCCATGACCGGTTACCAGGAAGTGTTGACCGACCCGTCCTACGCCCGGCAGATGGTCACGCTGACCTATCCGCATATCGGCAACACCGGCATGACCGACCAGGACAATGAAGCGTCCAAGGTGTGGTCGGCCGGCCTGATCGTGCGCGACGTGCCGCGCCGCCCCAGCAACTGGCGCAGCCAGGTGTCGCTGCAGGACTGGCTGATCCAGCGTGGCGTGGTCGCCATCGCCGGCATCGACACCCGCAAGCTGACCCGCATCCTGCGCGAGAAGGGCGCGCAGAACGGTGCGCTGATGGCGGGCGACATCGACGTGGAAAAGGCACTGGAAGCCGCCCGCAAGTTCCCGGGCCTGAAGGGCATGGATCTGGCCAAGGTCGTCACTACCGAGAAGACCTACACCTGGACCGAGGGCCAGCTGGACCTGGATGCCAATGCCTTCGTCAGCGTGCCGGCCAGGTTCAAGGTAGTGGCCTACGACTTCGGCGTGAAGACCAACATCCTGCGCATGCTGGCCGAGCGCGGCTGCGAAGTGACCGTGGTGCCGGCGCAGACCCCGGCCGCCGAAGTGCTGGCGCTGAAGCCGGACGGCGTGTTCCTGTCCAATGGCCCGGGTGACCCGGAACCGTGCGACTACGCCATCGAAGCGATCAAGGCCTTCATCGACGTGAAGATCCCGACCTTCGGCATCTGCCTGGGCCACCAGCTGCTGGGCCTGGCCTCGGGCGCGAAGACCATGAAAATGGGCCACGGCCACCACGGTGCCAACCACCCGGTGCAGGACCTGGACAACGGCCGGGTGATGATCACCTCGCAGAACCACGGCTTCGCGGTTGATGAATCGACCCTGCCGGCGACCCTGCGCGTGACCCACCGTTCGCTGTTCGACGGCACCAACCAGGGCATCGCCCGCACCGACGTGCCGGCGTTCTCGTTCCAGGGCCACCCGGAAGCGTCGCCCGGCCCGACCGATGTCGGTCCGCTGTTCGACCGTTTCGTGGCCCTGATGGAACAGAGCAAGGCGTGATCAGTACGTCGCCGGCTTGCCGGTGGCGTCGCGATGGACCGTAAGCCCCCGCATCGCTGCTGCCGCTGGCGCGGCGCTGCGGATCAAGATTCCTGATCGACAGCGTGCGATCACCCCCCTTGTCACGCTGTACTGACTTAGAGAAGAAAATGCCCAAGCGCACTGACCTCAAGACCATCCTCATCATCGGTGCTGGCCCGATCGTCATCGGCCAGGCCTGCGAGTTCGACTACTCCGGCGCCCAGGCCTGCAAGGCCCTGCGCGACGAGGGTTACCGCGTGGTGCTGGTCAACAGCAACCCGGCCACGATCATGACCGACCCGGAGATGGCCGATGCCGTCTACATCGAGCCGATCAACTGGCAGACGGTCGAGAAGATCATCGCCAAGGAAAAGCCTGACGCGCTGCTGCCGACCATGGGTGGCCAGACCGCGCTGAACTGCGCGCTGGACCTGGCCGACCACGGCGTGCTGGAGAAGTACAACGTCGAACTGATCGGCGCCAAGCGCGAAGCGATCCGCATGGCCGAAGACCGCGAGCTGTTCCGCGTGGCCATGGGCGAGATCGGCCTGGAATGCCCGACCGCCGCCGTCGCCCACACCCTGGACGAGGCGCTGGAGATCCAGACCCGCGTCGGCTACCCGACCATCATCCGCCCCAGCTTCACCCTGGGCGGCAGCGGCGGCGGCATCGCCTACAACCGCGAAGAGCTGGTCGAGATCGTCAGCCGTGGCCTGGAGCTGTCGCCGACCACCGAAGTGCTGGTGGAAGAGTCGGTGCTGGGCTGGAAGGAATTCGAGATGGAAGTGGTCCGCGATACCGCGGACAACTGCATCATCGTCTGCTCGATCGAGAACCTGGACCCGATGGGCGTGCACACCGGTGACTCGATCACCGTGGCCCCGGCGCAGACCCTGACCGACAAGGAATACCAGCGCCTGCGCGATGCCTCCATCGCCGTGCTGCGCAAGATCGGCGTCGATACCGGCGGCTCGAACGTGCAGTTCGGCATCAACCCGAAGACCGGCCGCGTGGTCGTCATCGAGATGAACCCGCGCGTGTCGCGTTCCTCGGCGCTGGCCTCCAAGGCCACCGGCTTCCCGATCGCCAAGGTCGCGGCCAAGCTGGCCGTGGGCTACACCCTGGACGAACTGAAGAACGAGATCACCGGCGGCCTGACCCCGGCCTCGTTCGAGCCCTCGATCGACTACGTGGTCACCAAGATCCCGCGTTTCGCCTTCGAGAAGTTCCCGGCTGCCGACGCCCGCCTGACCACCCAGATGAAGTCGGTGGGCGAGGTGATGGCGATGGGTCGTACCTTCCAGGAATCGGTGCAGAAGGCCCTGCGTGGCCTGGAAACCGGCAAGGTCGGCTTCGATCCGACCGGCCTGGACCTGGCCAACGAAGAAGACCTGCAGACCCTGCGCCGCGAGCTGAAGGCGCCGGGCCCGGAGCGCCTGTTCTTCGTCGCCGATGCATTCCGCGCCGGCATGAGCGTGGAAGAGATCTACGCGCTGTCGTTCATCGACCACTGGTTCCTGGACCAGATCGAGGAAATCATCGCGGCCGAAGCTGAAGTGACTGCCGGTGGCATCGATGCGCTCGACGCGGCGCGCCTGCGCAAGCTCAAGCGCGCCGGTTTCTCCGACGCCCGCCTGGCCCAGCTGACCGGTACCAACGAAGCGGCCATCCGCGCGCTGCGCCGTGCGCACAAGGTGCGCCCGGTCTACAAGCGCGTGGACTCCTGTGCCGGTGAGTTCTCCACCGGTACCGCCTACCTGTACTCGACCTACGAGGACGAGTGCGAGGCCGCGCCGACCAACCGCGACAAGATCATGATCCTGGGCGGTGGCCCGAACCGCATCGGCCAGGGCATCGAGTTCGACTACTGCTGCGTGCACGCGGCACTGGCGCTGCGCGAGGATGGTTATGAAACCATCATGGTCAACTGCAACCCGGAAACCGTGTCGACCGACTACGACACCTCCGACCGCCTGTACTTCGAACCGCTGACCCTGGAAGACGTGCTGGAAATCGTGGAGCTGGAACAGCCCAAGGGCGTGATCGTGCAGTACGGCGGCCAGACCCCGCTGAAGCTGGCACGTGCGCTGGAAGCCAACGGCGTGCCGGTGATCGGCACCAGCCCGGACTCCATCGACCTGGCCGAAGACCGCGAGCGCTTCCAGCAGCTGGTCGACACGCTGGGCCTGAAGCAGCCGCCGAACCGCATCGCCCGCAACGACCAGGAAGCGCTGCTGCTGGCCCGCGAGATCGGCTACCCGCTGGTGGTGCGCCCGAGCTACGTGCTGGGTGGCCGCGCGATGGAAATCGTCTACGGCGAATCCGACCTGGCCCGCTACGTGCGTGACGCGGTGAAGGTGTCCAACGATTCGCCGGTGCTGCTGGACCGCTTCCTCGACAACGCCGTCGAGTGCGACGTGGACATCATCGCCGACAAGGAGGGCAACGTCCTGATCGGTGGCGTGATGGAGCACATCGAAGAAGCCGGCGTGCACTCGGGTGACTCGTCCTGCTCGCTGCCGCCGTACTCGCTGTCGGCCAAGACCCAGGCCGAACTGCGCCGCCAGGTGGTGGAGCTGGCCAAGGCCCTGAACGTGGTCGGCCTGATGAACACCCAGTTCGCGATCCAGACCAGCGAAGAGGGCGATGACACCATCTACCTGCTGGAAGTGAACCCGCGTGCCTCGCGCACCGTGCCGTTCGTGTCCAAGGCCACCGGCATGCCGCTGGCCAAGATCGCCGCGCGCTGCATGGCCGGCACGACGCTGGCCGAGCAGGGCGCGACCAAGGAGATCGTGCCGGACTATTACTCGGTGAAGGAAGCGATCTTCCCGTTCGCCAAGTTCCAGGGTGTCGACCCGATCCTTGGGCCGGAAATGCGCTCCACCGGTGAAGTGATGGGCGTGGGCCGCACCTTCAACGCCGCCTTCGCGCGTGCGCAGGAAGCCGGTGGCATCAAGGCGCCGCCGGTCGGCAAGGCCTTCGTTTCGGTCCGCGATCCCGACAAGAAGCGCGTGCTGCCGGTGGCCAAGGCCCTGCTGGCGCGTGGCTACAGCCTGGTGGCCACCCGTGGCACCGCCGCATGGCTGCAGCAGCACGGCATGGACTGCGAGATCATCAACAAGGTGGTCGAAGGTCGCCCGCACATCGTCGATTCGATCAAGAACGGCGAGATCGTCTACATCGTCAACACGACCGAAGGCCGTTCGGCGATCAACGACTCGTTCTCGATCCGTCGCGAGGCGCTGCAGCACCGCGTCACCTACTCGACCACCATTGCCGGCGCCAAGGCGCTGGTGGATTCACTGGAATTCCGCGGCACCGGCCCCGTCTGGTCGCTGCAGGAGCTGCACAAGGAGTTGAATGCATGAGAGCCCCCATCACCATGAAAGGCGCGCAGAAGCTGCGCGACGAACTGGATCACCTGAAGTCGGTCAAGCGCCCGAAGGTGATCGCCGCGATCGCCGAAGCGCGTGAGCACGGCGACCTGAAGGAGAACGCCGAGTACCACGCCGCGCGCGAGGAACAGGGCTTCATCGAAGGCCGCATCAAGCAGCTGGAAGGCGAGCTGTCGCACGCCGAGATCATCGACGTGAGCAAGCTCAATGCCGGCTCCAAGGTGGTGTTCGGTGCCAGCGTGACCCTGGCCGACGTGGAAACCGACGAAGAGAAGAAGTACCAGATCGTCGGCGACCTGGAAGCGGACATCAAGCTGGGCCTGATCGCCATTTCCTCGCCGGTGGCGCGCGCGATGATCGGCAAGCTGGAAGGCGATTCGATCGTGATCGACGCCCCGGCCGGCCAGCGCGAGTACGAGATCGTCAGCGTCAGCTACGTGGACTGACGAGGTGGCAACGGCGACCCTGCTGTTGCCGGCGCGCAGCCGCCTTGCGGCGGCTGCATTGCCGGACGACGTGGCGCGCGCCCTGGGTCGCGCCACCGCTTTGCAGCTGGACGCCGGTGAGCGCGCCCAGCTGCAGCGTCATTTCAGCGTGGCCGCGCCGCAGTGGCCGGTGGCTGCGTTGACTCGCCAGCGAGACGTCGGCGATGCCGCCGGCGCCCGCTGGCTGCGCGCCGATCCGGCCTGCATGGTGCCGGACATGCACGGTGCGCGGATGATGGCCTACGGCGAAACGCTGCGGCCGACCCTGGCCGATTGCCTGGCCTTGCTGCCGGTGTTGCAGCCGTTGTTTGCTGATGCCGGGTTCGTGCTCGATGCACCCGATCCTTCGCGCTGGTACCTGCGGCTTCCGATCGACCTGGCGCTGCCCGAGTTCGACAACCCGGACGAAGTGCTGGGCGATGACCTGTTCTCGCACCTGCCGGAAGGCGAGGGCGGCCGCCGTTGGCGGGCGTTGATGACCGAGGCGCAGGTGCTGCTGCACAACCATTCCTGGAACCAGCAACGCGTGGCCCAGGGACAACAGCCGATCAATTCACTCTGGTTCTGGGGTGGTGGCGTGATGCCGGTGTCGGTCAGCACGGCGCATGCGCAGGTGCGCAGTCGTGATGCCCTGCTGCAGGGCCTGGCGCTGGCGGCTGGCGTGGCAGTGGATGGCGAGCAGGCGGTGGATGCACTGGTCGACCTGCGCCAACTGCGTTCATCGCAGCAGCTGGGCAATGATGCGATCCGGCCGTTGTTGGCCGCGCTGAAGCGGGGCGAGCTGCAGCGGCTGGTGCTGGACTTCGAGGATGGCCTGCAGTTCCAGTTGGACCGTGGCCAGCGCTGGCAGTTCTGGAAGAAGCCGCGGCAGCTGCACGATTGATCGGGGTCGGATCCGTTTTCCATCGGAAAACGGCTCTGACCCCAGATGTTTCCCGGGGTTGCCGGCCAGCGGCCGGCACTACCGCAGCTGCCGGGCGCAATCCCGCCAGCCTCTCCCACGCGCGGTATCATGCCTCTGTCTTTCGTAACCGGCGATGCCGATGTCCCTTGCCGCCGATGCTGTGCAGCCATCCACTGATACGGTGACGATCCGCCGTCGCGATGCGGTCGCACCCGGCAACTGGCCGGACGGCACACTGCCGCTGCTGGCGCGGCTCTACGCCAGTCGCGATGCCGGTACCCCGGAGCTGGCACTGCCGAAACTGGGCAATCTGCACGCGCCCGAGCTGCTGACCGGCATCGATGATGCAGTGGGCCTGCTGGTCGAGGCCATCGCCAATGACAAGCGCATCCTGGTGGTCGGCGATTTCGATTGTGATGGCGCTACCGCCTGCGCGGTGGGCGTGCGCGGCCTGCGCATGCTCGGCGCGCAACATGTCTTCCACGCGGTGCCGAACCGCATGGTGCACGGCTACGGCCTGTCGCCGTCGCTGGTGGAGGAGCTGGCCGCGCTGCAGCCGGACCTGCTGGTCACGGTCGACCATGGCATTGCCTGCCACGCGGGCGTGACCGCGGCCAAGGCGCGTGGCTGGCAGGTGCTGGTCACCGACCATCACCTGCCGGGCCCGCAGCTGCCGCCGGCTGATGTCATCGTCGATCCGAACCTGGATGGCGATGCCTTCCCCAGCAAATCGCTGGCCGGTGTCGGCGTGATCTTCTACGTTCTGATGGCGTTGCGCCGGCAGATGCGCGAGGCCGGTGTCTTCGCCGATGGCAAGGGGCCGGACCTGACCACGCTGCTGGACCTGGTGGCGGTGGGCACCGTCGCCGACCTGGTGGCGCTGGACCCGAACAATCGTGCACTGGTCAGCGCGGGCCTGCGCCGGCTGCGTGCCGGGCAGGGCTGTGTCGGCCTGCGCGCCCTGATCGAAGCCAGTGGCCGCGATGCCGCACGGCTGACCGCCACCGACATCGGCTTCGCACTTGGGCCGCGCCTGAACGCTGCAGGCCGGCTGGAGGACATGGCGCTGGGCATCGCGCTGCTGCTGACCGAGGACCCGCGGCAGGCACGCGACATCGCGCAGACACTTGAGCAGATCAATTCGGAACGGCGCGCGGTGCAGCAGTCGATGACCGACGATGCCGAGCAGGCGCTGACCCGCGTGGTGCTGGACATGGCCGGCCAGCGGCCGGTGGCGGCTTGCCTGTTCGATGCCGACTGGCACCCGGGAGTCGTGGGCCTGGTCGCGTCGAAGATGAAGGACCGCCTGCATCGCCCGGTGATCGCCTTCGCCCCGGCTGAGCCGGGGGCCGACACGCTGCGTGGCTCGGCGCGCTCGATTCCCGGCCTGCACATCCGTGACGCGCTGGCGCTGGTCGACGCACGCCATCCTGGCCTGATCGAACGTTTCGGTGGGCATGCGATGGCCGCCGGCCTCAGCCTGCGCCTGGATCACGTTGACGACTTCAAGGCCGCCTTCATCGCCGTGGTGCTGGAAATGCTCGACCCGGCGGCCCTGCAGCAGCAGGTATTGAGCGACGGCGAACTGGCGGCGGACGAGCTCGACCATCGTCATGCCGTCGCGCTGCGCCTGGCCGGGCCGTGGGGTCAGGGCTTCCCGGAACCGCTGTTCGACGGCCATTTCGAAGTGGCCAACTGGCGCGTGCTGAAGGAGCGCCACCTGAAGCTGGAACTGCGCCTGCCGGGCGTGCCCGGCACGATCAACGCCATCCACTTCGGCGGCTGGCACGGCAATGCGCCGGGCCGCCATGTGCATCTCGCCTATCGCCTGGCCTGCGATGACTACCGTGGTGGCAGCGCCATCCAGCTGATCGTCGAGCACTGCCTGCCCGGCTGAAAAAAGGGACGGAGGGGATTAAGTCGCTTGTGCCTTGTTTGCCAATTGCGACTTAATCCCCTCCGTCCCCTTTTTCCACTTCGGTCACCAGGGTCGGCAGTTCCCAGGTGCCACCGGGTACGCCGCGGCACAGGCCTGCTGCGATTTCGGAGGTCGCGACGAAGGCCGTGCCAGTCCAGGTCCAGGTGCTCTGCGAGATGCAGTCGCCCAGTCCGCGGCCCTTCTGCGCGGCGATGATCTGCCCATCGTCATAGTCGATCGCATCACTGGTCACCCACTGCGGTTGGAACGGGGCCTTCGGGCGGGCCACCCAGTAGCCGTCGCCGGTGTTGTAGGCCGCGCGCCAGCAGGGCACGTTGACCAGCACGTGCTGCGCGTCCAGGCGACGTATCTCCAGTGCCGAGTTGCTCAGCGGAATATCGGCATCGGCCTCCAGCAGGCCCTCGCAGCTGTTGTCCTTCAGCGTGGCACGCAGCGCGGCGCGCAGCGCGGGCGAGGCCGCCAGTTGCGCGAAGGCCGGGTCATCCGGAATCGAATCGGCAGTCGGTGCGCTGTGCACGACGGGCACCGGCAGCGCGGCCGGAACGCTGGCTTCGGGCGTGCTGCCCTTGCGCATCACGGCACCGGGCGTGCCGAGGCGGCCCTGGTACTCGTCGATCTTCAGCAGGACTGCGGCAGCGCCCTTGTCCGACAACGCCCAACGTTGACCGGTGGCATCGCTCACGCTGATTCCACCGTCGCGCACCAGTGCGGACAACAGTGCGGCGGTCTGCGCGGCACTCAGGGTATAGGTGCCTTCGCCCTGGTCCGGTACCAGCACACCCAGGTCCTGCTGCCGGACATGCAGGCGCAGCGCGCCGGCGGGCCGGGTCTGGCCTTCATCCGGCTGCAGCGAAAGACGGCCCTGCATGGCCTGGTTGGCGCCGCCCTTGCGGGTCAGCAGCACGCTGAGCGTGCTCTGCTCGTCGGCGGCGTAGCCGGCGGCGCGGCAGGTGCGGGTGTTGTCACAGGCCACCACCCAGTCGTGGTGCTGGAAGTACAGCCGGCTGGAGGGTGCCCCGGCGTTCGCAGCGGGCGGGGTGACCAAGGCCAGCAGGGCAATGGGCAGGAACTGACGCATGGGCATCCATACACATGGGCGGGGCCACAGAGTGCCCAGCCAGGACCGTCAGCGCCAGCCTGAATGGCTGCGCTGTGCTCTCCGTATTTGTGACGCGGTTCGCGCTGTCGTGAAAATCCTTAATGAATTCATCTCCTTATCCAGCGCTGATTGCGTCAAAAAGCTGGCACATGGCACAGGTCAATGGCAAAGTCGGGCCACGACCAACATGGGACGACGGAACGCCCGATGTACGCCGAATCACTGCTTCCCGGCGCCACGCTGCAGCGCCTGCACCAGGACCGACGCCTGATCCGCGTCGAAACCGCTTTGGATCCGGACACGTTCCTGGTCAAGCGCTTCGACGGCGCCGAATCGGTGTCCGCGCCGTTTGCGTACCGCATCGATCTGCTCTCGATCCAGCCGCGACTGGAGCTGAAACAGCTGGTCGGGCAACCGCTGCGGCTGCAGCTCGGCGATGAGTTCGGCAACCGCAGCGTGCATGGTTACGTGCGCGAGTTCGCCAGCACCGGGCAGCAGGCGCAGTTCAGCGCCTATCGTGCCGAGCTGGCGCCGTGGTTCGCCTTCCTCGACTACACCTGCAACTGCCGCATCTTCCAGGACCGGAACGTGCTGCAGATCATCGAGGAAGTCTTCGAGGGCTATGCGCAGCTGGCCAGGTTCCGCTACGACCTCAATGCCGGCAAGCTGGCGCCGCTGCCGTATTGCGTGCAGTACAACGAATCGGACTTCGCCTTCGTCAGCCGCCTGCTGGAAGATGCCGGCCTGTACTACAGCTTCGTCCACGACGAAGAAGGCCATGAGATGGTGATCAGCGACGATTCGACGCTGAGCACTGCCCATGGCGAGCCGCGGCCGATCGCGTTTGTTTCCGACCAGGGCACCCTGGCCAGCACGGGCCTGCATCGCTGGGGGGCGCGGCGCCGGGTCGGACCGAGCGTGCAGACGCTGCGCAGCTTCGACTTCAAGCAGCCGGGCGAACGGCTGGATGGCAACCAGGGCAACCAGGTGCCGCTGGGCCTGCTGCCGCCGTTGGAGCAGTACCGCTACGACGGTGCCGCGCGCTTTATGAACAGCCGCATCGGTACGGCGCTGGCCGCGGTGCGCAACGAGGAAGTGACCTGGCCGACCAAGCTGTTCGAGTGTGCGGGCAATGCCGGCGAGATGGAGGCCGGCGGCTGCTTTGATCTGGAACGGCATCCGGACTTCATCGGCCGCGACGACACCGATCGCAGCTTCTTCGTGGTCAGCATGCAGCGCGAAGGCCACAATAATTTTGCCGCCGATTTCGGCAGTGCAGAAGCGCCCAGCGTGGAAGTGCAGGCCGAAGTGCTGCGGCGGCGCATCCCGTACCGCCCGCTGCGGCTCACCCCTTGGCCACGCATGCCGGGCCCGCAGACCGCCACCGTGGTCGGCCCGCCGGGCGAGGAACTGCACGCCGACCGCTATGGCCGGGTGAAGGTGCAATTCCATTGGGACCGCCAACTGGACCGTCGCGAGAACGCCTCGTGCTGGATCCGCAGTGCCAGCCCCTGGGCCGGCGCGGACATGGGCGGCGTGTCGCCGCCGCGCGTGGGCCAGGAAGTGATCGTCGACTTCCTCGACGGTGATCCGGACCGGCCGATCATCACCGGCCGCGTCTACAACGAAGACAACATGCCGCCGTTCGGCATGGAGGTCAGCGGCCTGAAGTCGAAGACGGTCAAGGGCGCGGGCTGGAATGAAATCACCATGCACGATGGCGCCGGCGGCGAGCTGCTGAACATGCGCGCCCAGCGTGACATGGTCACCACCGTGCTCAACGACCAGAACGCCAGCGTCAAGAACAACAAGTCGACCACGGTGGCGGTCAACCACACGATGGGCGTCGGCGCCAACCAGGACATCAGTGTCGGCGGCAACCGCGGCATCACTGTGACCGGCACCGATATGCTCGGCGTCACCGGCACCCGTACCACCAATGTCACCGGTGCGGTCACCGAGAAGTACGAGACCGGCGAAACCAAGACGATTGCCGCCGCCGGCTATACCGAAACCATCACCGGTGATTTCAAGACCACGCTGACCGGCAACTACACCAGCCAGCGCACCGGCACCTGGACCGAGACCGTCACCTCCACCTCCAGCCGCACCGTCGGTGGGCTGGTCACCGAGACCCTGCAGGCCGCGCGTGAAGTGACGATCACCGGGCAGGACAAGCGCAAGGTGCAGGGCAAGGTCGACGACAGCAACGTCGGCGAGCGCGTCATCGATGTCACCGGCAACTTCAGCCAGGATGCCAGCGGCACCCACAGCCAGGGCTCGGACGGGGCAATGAGCCTGGAGTCGGCGGTCAAGCTCACCAGCAAGGTCGGCGGTTCGGTCATCGAGATCACCGACAGCGCGATCAAGATCACCGCCGGTGGTTCGGAAGTGGTGATCGACGCCGGTGGTGTATCGGTCAACGGCAGCGAGATCAAGCTCAACTGCTGAGCCGCAAGGGAGAAGCACGATGCAGGACACCCCCATGCTGCGCGGCCTGAACGCGTTACGCGATGCCTGGCTGGAGGCCAGCGCCGACAACAGCCGGCGCCTGCTGGTCTGGCGCCTGCCTGCGGCGGCGAGCCGTTTGCTGGCCGCATTCTTCGAAATGCAGCGCAACGATGCCGGACGCGATACGCCGGACTGCTTCCTGCGCATCGATACCGCCTACGAACTGGGCTTCCGCTACAGCCGGCAGCTCAAGCAGGACCTGCTGGACCGCTATCTGGCCAGCCAGGAGGATCTGCGTGCGCAGCAGGTGACGCTGGGCTGGCGTGGCCCGCATGAAGGGCATCCGGACAGCGCACAGGGTGTGGTCGAGGTGCTGGAGAGCTTCATCGAGCATCATGGTGAACACATGCGCCTGCTGGCGGCGGTGCTGGAGCCGGAGCGCAGCGTGCCCGGCGAAGGTTTCGAGCGCTGGGTGGACGCTGCGCTGGCCGCCGGGCCTGGCCCGCGCCTGCGCCTGGTGCTGGTGGATACCGACGAGGATCCGCGCTGGCAGTCGTTGCTGGACCGGCACGGCAGGATCGCGCGCGTGGTCAGTGCGCCGGTCGACATGTTCGGCATCGCCCGCGATACCGCCGCGCAGTCTGGCGGCCGCGGCCCGGAAGTGCTGTACCGGCAGCTGCTGGCCGACCTGATGCTGCTGCTCGAACGCGGCAGCCCCTCGCAGGTGGTGGCCCGCGCTGAGCGCGCACAGGGGCTGGCGCAGCGCCATGGCTGGCAGGACCAGCAATCGGTGGTGCAGATGATGGTCGCTGGTTCGTGGTTGAAGCACGGCGACCACGGGCAGGCCATCAACAGCTACCGGCAGGCGCGCAGTGCGGCCGAGGGCGCGCGCCTGAGCGGCAACCCTGCTGCACCGGAACTGGTGATGCAGAGCTGGTTTGGCGAGGCAGGCTGCTGGCTGGCCGCCAAGCAGCCGGAGCGCGCCGCGCAGACCTATCTGCAGGCCTCGACGTCGGCAGCGAGCATTCCGCACCCGATGTTCGCGCTGGAAGGCCAGCGCATGGCCGGCTGGTGCCAGCTGCAGGCCGGACAGCGCGAAGCGGCGCGGACCCAGTTGCTGGAGGCGATCCGCATCGCCAAGCCGCTGGCGCCGGCCGACCGCAAGGCCACCACGCTGCCGCAGGCGCTGTGGGACCTGCTGCAACTGCAGGACGCGCGCCGCTGCGAATCGCTGCAGCAGGTGGCCGCCGATTACCTGCAGGCCAGCACCGGCCTGCTGGAAAAGGCCGACGCGCAGGGGCATGCGCTGGGCCCGCGGCCGGTGCGGCCGGCACTGGATGCCATCGACGCGGAGCTGGATGCCGCGCTGGAACGCGGCTTCCACCGCGCCCAGCAGGAGCGCGAGCGGTTGATTCAGGGCGGCGACGAATTCTTCCGCAAGATCGTGGCCGTGGGCCGCGACTTCCTCGACCCGGGCTGGAACGGCCTGCCGGCCATCGAACACCCGCTCGATCACGAGATACCGGTGTGGAGCGAGCCGCCAGCGATGCAGCCGTTGCCCGACTCCAGTGGCCTGCTGCAGCCGCCCGTGGCCGTACCCCCCGGAACGACCGTTACAGGAGTGGCTGTTGCATGAAGTCGAACAAGACCGTGGTGATGCTGGTGGCCATCGTGCTGGGCATCATCGTCGTGACCTGGATCAGCGCCGAGTACCGTGACGAAGTAAAGGCGTTCCTGCGCGCGTTGTTCCGCGCCTTGTAAAGCAACAGGGAGTGTTGTCGTGAGCATCGCCGCCAAGCATTTCGATCCGCAGCTGGGCATCGACATCCACATGTACGCGGTGCCACCGTGCCCGCTGCCGACGCCGCACATCGGCCTGGTGCTGGATCCGTTCGATTACATCCCGTTCATCGGCTCGACCATCAAGGTCAATGGCGTGCATCGCGGCACTGCCGGCACCGGCGGCCTGGACATCCACATTCCGCTGGGGGTGTGGGGCCCGCCGCTGGCGGCGCCGATGGGGCCGCAGTTCGACGGCGAAGAAATCTTCATGGGCAGCCGTACCGTGTCTGCCGACGGCGAACCGTTCTCGCGGCTGGCGATGCCGGTGCTGGACTGCAACCTGGCCGGGATGATCAATCCGTTCCGGGTGAAGAAGCCGAAGAAGCCGCTGCGCGCGATGTCGCTGCCGACCGGCTTGAACGTGGCCATTCCCACCAGCGTCACCGTCGGCGGTCCGCCGACGGTGTCATGGACCGCGCTGGCGTTCCGCGCCGCATTCGCCGGGCTGGGCAAGTTGCGCAAGAGTGCTTTCTTCCGCAAGAAGATGGATGCGTTCGCCAACTGGCGGCGCGGCAAGTGGGGCCATCTGCCCTCCAGCTTCCTGAAATGCAAGGTGCTGCGTGCCGAGCCGGTGGATATCCGCGATGGCAGCGTGGTGGTCAACCACCAGGACTTCGACATTCCGGGGCGGCTTTCCTTTGCCTGGCAGCGCAGCTACGGCTCGCGCCGCGCGGGCGAACGCGGCCTGTGCGGCGCGGGCTGGCAGACGCCGGCCGACATCCGCCTGGAACTGCTGGACGACGGCAGCGTGTGGTTGTCCGGCCCGGACCAGGCTGCGTTCTTCCCTGAGTTGCCGCCCGCTGAAGGCGAGGCCGGGGCCATCCTCGATTTCGTTGATGGCGCGCGCCTGCTGCGTCGGCGCGGGCAGTGGCTGGTGCGCTTCAAGAGCGGCCTGAAGTACGTGTTTGGCGGCGAACTGCCGGCAGGCGTGAGCGCACTGCCGAATCCACAATCCTGGCCGATCGAGCGCATCGAGGACGCGCACGGCAACCACTGGCGGTTCGAGCGTCGCGATGGCCACCTGGTGCGCATCGTCGAAAGCGGTATCGGCGACCTGCAGGGCCGTTTCATCGAAGTGGAGGCGCGCCACGGTCACATCGATCGCATGGCGCTGCATGACCCGGCCACCGGCCTGGTGCATCCGCTGGTGAGCTATCGCTACAGCGCCGACGGCGATCTGCTGGCGGCGGTGGACGCGCTTGGAGCGCCGCGCACCTTCGCCTACGAACAGCACCGCTTGGTGCGGCACACCGACCGCGTTGGCCTGTCATTCCATTACGCGTTCGACGTGCAGGGCAGGGTGGTGCATTCGTGGGGCGACGGTGGCCTGTACGACTACCACTTCGAGTACGACGCGCTGCTGCGCGAGACCCGGGTGACCGACTCGCTCGGCCATCTGAGCGTGGTCAAGTTCGACGAGAACCAGCTGCCGCTGTGCGAGATCGATCCGCTCGATGGCGTGACGCTGTTCGAGTACGACGATTTCGGGCGGACCGTGGCGGTGACCGACCCGGAAGGGCTGCGCACGGCGTTTGCCTATGATGCGCATGGCAACCTGGTCTGCCTGACCCGCGCCGATGGCACGTCGATCCAGATGGAGTATGACCCGGACGACCATATGGTGTCGCTGCGCACGCCGGATGGCGTCGACTGGCAGCAGGCATACGATGGCCAAGGCCTGCTGGTCAGCCAGACCGATCCATTGGGTGCAACCACCCGCTTCGAGTACGACCCTCAAGGCCAGTTGCAGTCGCAGGCCAACGCGCGCGATGCGGTCACACGCCTGCGCTATGACCGTCATGGGCTGGTGGCTGCCGTCATTGATGCGCTCGGCCATGAGAGCCGCTTCGAGCACGATCCGCTCGGTAACCTGCTGCGCCAGGTGGATCCGTTGGGGCAGGCCAGTCGCTACGAGTACGACGCCAAGGGGCGGCTGTTGGCCACTGTTGGTCCGGACGGCAGCGGTGTGCGCTGCGAATACGATGCCGAAGACCAACTGCTGCGCTATACCGATGAAGCAGGCGCGCAGACGCGGCTGCAGTACGTGGGCATCGGCCAGATCGGCAAGCGCGTGCAGGCCGATGGCCACAGCGTGGAGTACCGCTACGACACCGAAGAGCAGCTGGTTGCGGTCATCAACCAGCGCGGCGAAACCTACCAGCTGGTGCGCGATGCGCTGGGCCGCATCGTCGAGGAAGTGGACTACTGGGGGCAATCACGGCGTTACAGCTACGATGCTGCCGGGCGACTGACGGCGACCCTGGATCCGCTGGGCCAGCGCATCGCCTTTACCACCGACAAGCTTGGGCGCATCACCCGCAAGACGCTGCCGGATGTGCGCCATCCTGGTCAGCAGGTACAGGAACACTTCGTCTACGACGTGCAGGGACAGATTGTCGAGCTGCGCAATGCGGCGCGTACGGTGAAGCGCCGGTACGACCCGCTGGGGCAATTGCTGGAGGAACTGCAGGACGGGTTCCGGGTGGGCTACGCCTATGATGAAGTGGGCAACCGCGTGCTGCGCGAGACCGCTGCCGGCAATCGGGTGGCGTTCGGCTACGACCTGCGCGACCAGACCGTATTGGTGGCCATCAACGACGAATCGCCGATCTCGATTGAGCGCGACGCGCTGGGCCGCACCACGCGCGAGCAGCTGAGCCCGCACTTACAGCGCGAGTTCACCTACGACAGCCGTAACCTGCTGACCTCGCAGTCGGTACTGAAGGACGCTGCGCCGCTGTTCGAGACTCGCTACGACTATGACCGCAGTGGCAACCTGACCTGCCGCAGCGACAGCACGCAAGGCGTGGACGAGTACCGCTACGACGCTATCGGGCGCCTGCTGCAGCACATCGACCCGAAGGGCAAGGTCGAGCGCTACTTCAACGATCCCGCCGGTGATCGGCTGCGCACCGAAGTGAAACAGGTCCAGGCGCGCAAGGTAGTGGGCGGCGACGATGACGACCTGGCCACCTGGACGCGCGAAGGCATCTATCAGGGCGTGCACTACGTGTTCGACCGGGCGGGTGATCTTGTGCACAAGGGCGCACCGCAAGGAGATGCGCCTGATGACCTGACGTTGATCTGGGATGCCAACCATCGGTTGGCGGAGAGCCGCCGCAACGGGCAATCAACGTACTACGGCTATGACCCGCTGGGACGGCGGGTTTTCAAGCGTAACCCGACGCAGACAACGTGGTTCTTCTGGGATGGCGATGCGTTGCTGGGTGAGGTGCAGCAGGCCAACGACGCCGAAGAGGCGGCGCCGGTGTGGGTCGGTAATGTGGCCAGCCTGGTGGAGATGAGGCGGCGGCAGCGGCGGTTGGAAAAGCTGCATGAGCGGGTGCGGGAGTATGTCTACTACCCCGGGACGTTTGTGCCGTTGGCCTGGGTCAGACCTCTCGATCTAGAGAGGATATCTGCTCCAATTTCGGAGGTATCAGGAGCCCCCGATCCTGTGCACGAGGCCGCATCGTTTGTCGCCCCTGTTGATCCGCCAGGTGCAATCGGGTGTGAGGTAGAGCAAAGGACAACGTCTCGCTCGTTTGGTGGTGGACTTGGCCAGTTGGGTGCGTCTTCCTTGGGACTCAGGGGATCTGCGTGTACCGACAAGCTTGAATCGACTACTGCTCCGGCATCCGCGCAGCTCACTCGTTCGGCAGAGAGCAGGAAAAGCCCCAGTTTGACCTTCCCGACCAGAAAAGCACCGGCTAGCTCCGCGTCGCTGGCGGATCAGTCCGCATGCAGTACTGCTCGGGCGGGCCTATTTGGGGTGGATCCGAATGGTGCGGTAGTTAGAGCGCTGGATGCGTCAGGAGTACATGAGTGGGCGGTCAGATACGGGTCATGGGGGGCTGATGAGAACAGCACCCAGGGCGGGATGGAGTTCTTCATACGTCTGCAAGGGCAGTATCGGGACATTGAGACAGGTCTCTATTACAATAGAAATCGATACTTTGATCCGTTGGTCGGAAGCTTCATATCTCCGGATCCGCTCGGTCTCGATGCAGGAGAGTGCATATACGAATATTCTCTAAACGCAATTGCGTACTGCGACCCGTTGGGTCTGAAGTACCGGAAGACTACGGCGAGTGATGGTAGAACCGTTTATCAGAATGATGATGCATTCAATCCTCATAGAAAGGTGTCGTGGGAAGATGCAGAGACGGGTGAGTTCAGGCGGGGTACGAATCTTGACCGAATGTCGGAGGGCTTGGCGCCGATCGGAAAAGATGGGCGGCCAGTTCAGTTGCACCATCTGACCATGACCGAGGCGCCCGGGATGAATGGGCGGAGAGGTTCCTTGGCTGAGGTGAAGGCATCCATCCATTCGAAGTACACATCGATTCTCCATATTCCTTTCCCGAGGAATCCAAACAACAAGAGGCAGACCCTGCCTCGATATCCGAGTTTTAGAAGAAATAACGATGGAAGCGCGTCCCTGCTGGCAAGTCAATTCGACAGCTTCAGGGAGTCATATTGGAAGGCGAGAGCGCAATCAATACTTGCTGGCTGCCGACAATGAGGTGTGTTCATGTTTGATAATCTGGAGGCGCTGGTGGCGCAGCACCCGCGAGTCAAGGTATTTCCTGGGCGCCAGGTTGAACCTGGCCTTATCCGCGAGGCCGAAGCTGAGCTGGGGATTCCATTGCCTGATTCGTACAAGGAGTGGTTGCTCAAGTATGGGAATCTGAGGGTCGGCGCTTATCCTGTTCTGACCCTTGCGCCTCGGGATGTGCGTGACATTTCCGATAGTGATCTGATCTACAATTTCAGGTTGGATTCCCGTGATGGCGAGCTGTCGGTCGGGTATATCTCAATTCATCTGCCGGATACGGATGAATCATTCTATTTCGATACCAGCAAGGGGCTGGTTGGCGGAGAGTATCCCGTTGTCAGGCGGGATTGGTCTGACGGATCGTATGAGCCGTTTGCCGACAGTTTTGTGGGTTTTCTAGAGGAGATTGTCCGGCAGGCTTGATGTGACCTGATTAGCACGAACTTTCAGCACGGATTAGGCTAAACATCCAAGCGCAATACCCCCATGTCCTGATGTTGCCATGTCAACGACAAGAACCTATCACCACCTCAGTGCAGAAAAACGTGCTGTGATCATGATCAAGCGCCAGTATGCGCAGCATCGTCCGATGTCTTGGGCGCTCGCCGGCGACCATCAGCCGTGAGTTACGCCGCCTGTAGATATCGGCCTACGACGCGACTACGGCTGGTCACAGGTATCGGCGCCGACGTGAACGATGCTGGCGCAGGCGTCTGCTGGCAGAGGGCACTGCGCTGCATCGGCACGTTCATGATCACTTGGTGCTCCTGCGCTGGTCGCAACTCGTTCGTCACTCAGGGTAAAGAGGCTCTTGCCTTCTAGTTCCTGGCCTTGCTCTGCCTGATATGGAGTGGCTGTAGCGCTGTGGTCATACGCCCCAGGGTGACGTGGTAGCTCCGTCGACTACCTCTCGCGTTGCGCAATTCGGTGCTGATATTGAAGCGCCGCTATGAGCGTGTATTCATTCACATCATGTGTGGTGTCTTCGTTGGTCTCTATGGTGGACTTGGAAGTGCGTTCCCTGAGACGCACACGAGACTAGGCATCTTCGGTGAGTCGATTGCTGAGGAGGCGTTGCTTGTGGTGCCTTTGGCCGCACCAAGGAAGCGACGTGAAGACTGGGCAGGTGGGATCGCAGAGTTGAGGCGTTTGGGTATTGTCTCGGGTTAGGCGAGTTTCCGCTCATGCTTAGCGCTCCTCCCATTGGATTGTAAAGAGTCATGGGTGAGTGCCTGTTTCGACGGCATCTCCCCATCCAACCCCATTTGCCCCAGCCACGCGTTGAACCGTCCAACCTCCCGCTGGAGCAGTCCGATGCCCCTCGTCCGCCGCGTGATTCCATCCGTAATAGCCCTGCTGCTCTGCGCTGTCGCCGGTGTTGCCCAGGCGCAGTCCACCAAGGCCGTCCGGCCCGTCCGGTCGGCGCCGCTACTGCAGGTTGCCGGCGCCGAGCAGCCCATCGCGCTGCGCCAGGCCCGCATCGAGGGCGACATCCAGGCCGGCATCGCCCAGACCCGCATCACCCTAGAATTCCATAACCCGAACCGGCGCGTGCTGGAAGGGGAGTTGCAGTTCCCGTTGGCCGAGGGCCAGCAGATCACCGGGTTTGCCCTGGATATCGGTGGCGAACTGCGCGAGGCGGTGCCCGTGCCCAAGGACCGCGGCCGCCAGGTCTTCGAGGAGATCGCCCGCCGTGGCGTCGACCCCGGCCTGCTGGAGCAGACGGCGGGCAACCAGTTCCGCCTGCGCATCTACCCGTTGCCGGCCGGTGGCAGTCGCCGCGTGCAGCTGGTACTGCGCGAGCCGCTGGCCTTCTCGGGCCAGGGCTGGCGGTGGACGCTGCCGCTGCAGTTCGCCGCCGGTGCTGCCTCCGTTGCAGTGAAGGTGCAGGCGCCAGGGGCGATGGCCGCAGGTACCGCACCGTTCCGGATCACGGCGGGCCAGCTGCAATGGCAGGGCCGCGGCGCGCAGCTGCCGGCACAGCTGCAATGGACGCTGCCGGCCGAACGCAAGCCGCAGGTGCAGGTGGCGCCGTGGCAGGACGGCCACTATCTGCTGGCGCAGCTGCCGGTGCCGGTCAGCGGTACTCCCCGCACGCCGTCGAGCGAAGTCGGCCTGCTGTGGGACGGTTCGGGTTCCTCCGGCCAGCGCGACCGCGCGCGTGAGTTCGCGCTGCTGGATCGCTACTTCGCCGCGATGGGCAATGGCACGGTCGCGCTGACCGTGCTGCGCGACCGTGCCGAGCCGGTGCGCCGCTTCCGTATCCGCGCAGGCAACTGGAGCGAGCTGCGCGCGGCTTTGCAGGCGGTGCGCCCGGACGGTGCCAGTGCGCTGGCCCAGTGGCAACCGCAGCCGAGCGTGAAGGAGTACCTGCTGATCAGCGACGGCCTGCTGACCTACGGGCCGGAACAGCTGCCGGCGATGGCGCCGAAGCAGCGCCTGTTCGCGATCAGCAGTGCCGGCGCACGTACCGATGCAGTGCGCTTGCGTGGCTGGAGCGAAGCGCATGGCGGCCGCTTCGTCGCCCTGGAAGCCGACGTCGATGCTGCCGCGCGCGCACTGCTGTCCCCGCCGCTGGATGTACAGGTCGACGCGGGGCGTGGTGTGCAGGACGTGGTGATTGATCGTCGCAGCGAAGCCGAAGGCTGGCTGTGGCTGCATGCCCGGCTGGCGGCTGACGGTGTGCCGATGCGGGTCCGTGTCGGTGCCGGTGATTGGCAGGCATTGCCAGCAACACAGAAAAGCGATGATGGTGAATTGCTTGCGGGGCTGTGGGCACAGGCACGCCTGCAACAGCTGGCCGCCGATCGTCGTGGCAATCGCGAGGAAATGCAGCGCCTGTCGCAGCAGTTCGGGCTGGTCGGGCCGGATGCCTCGCTGATCGTGCTGGAGACGCTGGAGGACTACCTGCGCTATGCGATCCGTCCGTCCGGAAAGCTGCGCGCCGAGTATGACGCCCGCTTCGCGCGGCAGGTGAGCGACCGTGCCGCTGCCGATCGCGAGCGTCTGAACGAGGTTGCTGAACGTTGGAAGGAGCGCCAGCAATGGTGGAGCCGCAGCTGGCCGAAGGATGCGCCGCCGCAGTTGAAGGGCAGGGCACTGGAAGTGGCGTCCGCGGATTACGCGATGGAATCGGCGCCGGTGGCGATGTTGGCTGCGCCTGCACCGGCGGCCCCGCCTGCACCGATGGCGGCCGCGGCCGAGCAGCGCAGAGAGGCAGGCAGCGCGCGCGCGCGTCGCTCCGTGTCCGCGGCGAACCAGGCGCTCGACGCGGTGGTGGTCACCGGTTCGGCCATCGATCAAGCGGGGCCCGCCAACGAGGGCGAGCTCGGCATCCAGCTGGCCGCATGGCAGCCGGATTCAGCCATTGCCCGCCGCCTGCGCCAGGGGCCGTCCTCGCAGCTGTACAACCGCTACCTGGCCGAGCGCGATGCGCATGCCGACAGCAGCGCGTTCTTCCTCGATGTGGCCGATCTGCTGTTGGAGCAGGGCCAGCGCGAGCTGGCGCTGCGCGTGCTGTCGAACCTGGCCGAGATGGACCTGGACAACCGCCACCTGCTGCGTGTGCTCGGCTATCGGTTGATGCAGGCCGACGCCCCGGCACTGGCGGTGCCGGTGTTCGAACAGGTGCTGGCGATGGGCCAGGAAGAACCGCAGAGTTTCCGTGACCTCGGCCTGGCGCTGGCCGCCGCCGGCAAGCCGCAGCAGGCGCTGGCGCCGCTGTACCAGGTGGTGGTGCGGCCGTGGGACAACCGCTTCGATGGTATTGCGCTGATCGCGCTGGATGAATTGACCAACCTGGTATCACGCAGCCGCCCGGTGCTGGACACCACGGGCATCGACCCGCGCCTGCTGCAGGCGATGCCGCTGGACCTGCGCGTGGTGCTGGCCTGGGATGCCGACAACAGCGACATGGACCTGTGGGTGACCGACCCGAACGGTGAGCGTGCCTACTACGGCAACCGCCTGACCTATCAGGGCGGACAGATGTCGCAGGACTTCACCGGCGGCTATGGCCCGGAGCAGTTCTCGCTGCGCAACGCCAGGCCCGGCAGGTACAAGGTGGAGGCGAACTACTTCGGCAGCCGCCAGCAGCTGGTGACCGGTGCGACCACCCTGATGCTGCGCCTGACCACCCACTGGGGCACGCCGAAGCAGAAGGACCAGATGGTCACGATGCGGCTGAAGGACCGCGCCGAGACCGTGCTGGTGGGTGAGTTCACGGTGGAATGAGTCACCCAGGGTCGATGCGGAGCCGAGCAGGGGCTCGGCTCTATGAGGCCGCCGTCGCGGCGTGTACGGTCGGCAATGATCGTGGCTCGGCACGCAGCCCGAACAGCGGCCGCAGCCAGCGCACGCGGCGGATCAGCAGCTCGTGGATCAGCAGGCAGCCACCGACGGTACCGCCGAGCAGCAGCGCCGGCTCGGTCCACGCGCCAAGCTGCAGCGGCTTGAGCCAGAACAACAGCGCGATGATCAGGCTCTGGTGCAGCATGTACCAGGGATAGATCGCCTCGGTGCAGTACGGCAGCCAACGGAACGGGCGGTCGAGGAAGACCTTGCCCCAGCCGAGGATGGCCAGCAGCGCGGTCCAGACGTACAGCGACTGGCTGGTCCGGACCTGCAGGTCCCAGAAAGGAGCGGGCCACTGCCGCAGCGGCGAGTCGGCCGGCAGCACCTGGCCGAGGATGCGCAGGCCCATGTACCAGCCGACTGCGGCAAGCGCCAGCCACAGCATGGTGCGGCGCAGGGCGACCACTCGATCCCAGAACACGGGCTCGCGGCCAAACAGGTAGCCGGCGAGGAACACCGTCGCGTACTTCGCGTGCTGGTACCAGTCGCCGAGCAGGGCATTGGTGGACGGGTAGATCGGCTCCAGCCAGACCACCCAGGCCAGCAGCAGCACGAACGGAATGCCGATCAGCAGCGTGGGCGATGCGGCAACACGGGCCACGGTCCTGCGCACCCCAGGCCTGCCCAGCACCGGCATCAGCAGGGCCAGCGCCAGCGTGTAGTTCCACAGGTAGGCCAGGTACCACAGGTGGTTCCAGGTGATGCCGTACTGCCAGCCGGCAAAACTGCCTTCCGGCCACGGCTGCACCTGCCAGTAGCGCAGCAGGAAGGCGCCGAAGCCCGGTGCGACATGGCCGTTGGCCACCCCTTCGCAGTAGGGTTGGATCGGCACGATGATGAACATGCCGAACAGCAGCGGCAGCAGCAGCCGCCACGTGCGCAGGCCTGCAAAGCGCAGCACCCTGCCTTCCGGCCGCATCAACGCGATGGCGATGCCCGAGATCAGGAACAGCAGCGACATCCGCCAGCGGTTGACGAACACCATCGGCCACTGCAGCCATTCGGCGGTATGTACGCTCTTGAGGTGGAAGCCCCAGTCGTCCACGTAGGCCATGCCGGTGTGGTAGAGGATCAACAGGGCGAAGGCGAACACCCGCAGGGCGTCGATGTCGTGGCGTCGGTTCATGGGCAGGCCGGGCAGGGAGGTCAGGCCACGGTGAGCGCCGCCACGCGCCGTGACCATGGCGCTGGGCCCGCCGGTACCGCCCAGGTGACCAATGGCGGGCGGCGGGGGACCAGTGGAGCCGCTACCCTCGGCCCCTTGAGGCACGCTGGAGCACCGCAACGAGATGGATGCAGCAATGGCACAGGGGCGCCCGCCGCGCTGGCGTACGTCAACCCGCATTCTGGTATGGACCGCGATCCTGTCAGTTTCAGCGGTGAGCAATGCGCTGGTGGAGGTGATGGACGCAGGGCGCCGGGGCGCGGATCTGGGCCTGTGGGAGCCACTGATCTGGGAGTTCAGCAGCCTGAGCCTGATCCTGGCGACCCTGCCGCTGCTGTGGTGGGGGTGCGAGCGCTGGCCCCTGCATGCCGATACCTGGCGCCGGCGGTTGCCGCTGTACCTGCTGGCCAGCGTGGGCTGGTCGCTGATTCACGTGGTGGGAATGATGCTGGTCCGGCACCTGGCCTACGCGGCAGTGGGCTATCGCTACCAGGACGATGCCGGCTGGCTGGAGCGCTTTGCCTACGAATACCTGAAGGATGTGCGTACGTTTGCGCTGTTCGTGGCGCTGGAGCACCTGGCCAGCTGGCTTGGGCGGCGGCGCCAGGGCGAGGCGAGCCTGCTGGCCGAGCCTGACGTTGGCGTCCCGGTGGAGCCGGTCGAGCGCCCGCAGCACTTCCTGGTGCGCAAGCTGGGCAAGGAGTTCCTGGTCGCCACCGAAGACGTGGAATATGCCCAGGCGGCAGGCAACTACGTGAACCTCCACGTGCGTGGCCATGATTACCCGCTGCGGATCACCATGGCCGTGCTGGAGCAGCGGCTGGACCCGGGCGTGTTTCTACGCCCGCATCGCAGCTGGATGATCAATCGCGGCCAGTTGCGCTCGATCGAGCCACTGGAGGGCGGCGAGGCGCTGCTCCACATGGCCGATGGCGTCAAGGTGCCGTGCAGTAGACGACAGCTGCCCCAACTCCGGCTCGCCCTGGCGGGCGGGTGAGCGGGCGGGCCATGCGGCCCGCCCGCAGACAACTTACTTCTTGTCCTTCTTGATCATCGCGTCGATGCGCGCAGCGCGGGCTTCCGAGCCCGGGTGCGAGGACATCAGGCCGCCTTCGCTGGACAGCTTGCGGAACATGCTGGCCAGGGCCGCCGGGTCGTAGCTGTGGCGTTTCATGAACTGGTAGCCGTACTCGTCCGCCGCGCTCTCTTCCTTCTGCGAGAACTGCGCGTTGACGAAGCCTTCGGCCAGTTCGCCCAGCTGGCCTTGGCTGAGCTGGGTCAGGTTGCCATTGCCCGAGGCGGCCAGGCCCTCGCGGCCAGCCGAGGCGAGCAGGGCCGTGCGCATCTTGGTCTTGCTGTGCCCCAGCTTCACGTGGCCGATTTCGTGGCCGATCACGCCACGCACTTCGTCGTCGCTGGCCATGTCCATCAGGCCGGTATAGACGCGCACGCAGCCGTTGGCCATCGCCCAGGCGTTGACGTCGGCGGTGCGGTAGACCTTGAAGTTCAGGTTCAGGCCGTCCTCGTTGGCCAGGCCCTGGGTGATCTTGGCCAGGCGCTGGGCATAGGGATCATTGCCGGCAACCACCTGGTTGTCCTTGTCCATGTAGGTGCAGGCCTGGTCGGCGGCGGCCGAGACCTCGGCGTCGGACAGGGTCAGCGCCTTGCCGGCCTTCATGCCGGTGCTGGTCAGGCCCTTGAGGTCGATGGCCGAGGCATTGGCGGCCAGCAGGCAGGCGGCCAGGCAGAGGGTGGAACGCATGATCGTCATTGAATTGATGCTCCTTGGATGGGAATGGACCGCGCGTCCCCCTGTTCCCGCGGCGGTCGGGAAGTCTACCGGCATCGTGCAGGCCCGTGTCCAGGCGCGCGACCGCCGGGTTCGGGCCGCCTCGCCGCGGGCCGGGTGGCTGCGGTATCATTCGCAGTCATCTTTTGAATGCATGACCGCCGACATGATCGAACTGAATCCTGTCCGCCAGCGCATCACCGATCTGACCGATCGCGTGCTGTCGCTTCGGGGGTATCTTTGACTACGACGCCAAGAAAGAGCGTCTTGAAGAAGTAACGCGGGAGCTGGAAAGCCCCGACGTCTGGAACAACGCCGAGTACGCCCAGAACCTGGGCCGCGAGCGTTCCAGCCTGGAAAAGACCGTGGGCGGCATCGCCTCGGTACTGGACGGCCTGGCCGACGCGACCGAACTGCTGGAGCTGGCCGAGTCCGAACAGGACGAGGACACCGCGCTGGCCGTGGTCGCCGACCTGGACAAGCACCAGGCGCACGTCGAGAAGCTGGAATTCCAGCGCATGTTCTCCGGCGAGATGGACAATGCGGCGGCATTCGTCGACATCCAGGCTGGTGCCGGTGGTACCGAAGCCCAGGACTGGGCCGAGATCCTGCTGCGCATGTACCTGCGCTGGTGCGAATCGCGCGGCTGGAAGACCGAGCTGATGGAAGTCTCCGGCGGCGACGTTGCCGGTATCAAGTCGGCCACGCTGCGCGTGGAAGGCGACTATGCCTATGGCTGGCTGAAGACCGAGACCGGTGTGCACCGCCTGGTGCGCAAGTCGCCGTTCGACTCGGACAACCGCCGCCACACCAGCTTCACCTCGGTGTTCGTGTCGCCGGAAATCGATGACAACATCGACATCACCATCAATCCGGCCGACCTGCGTACCGATGTCTACCGTTCGTCCGGTGCCGGTGGCCAGCACGTCAACAAGACCGAGTCGGCGGTGCGTATCACCCACATCCCGACCAACATCGTCGTGGCCTGCCAGACCGGCCGCAGCCAGCACCAGAACCGCGACAACGCGATGAAGATGCTGGCCGCCAAGCTGTACGAGCTGGAAATCCAGAAGCGCAACGCCGAGAAGGACGCGGTGGAAGCCACCAAGTCCGACATCGGCTGGGGCAGCCAGATCCGCAACTACGTGCTTGACCAGAGCCGTATCAAGGACCTGCGTACCGGCATCGAGCGTTCGGACACGCAGAAGGTGCTCGACGGTGACCTGGACGAATTCGTCGAGGCCAGCCTGAAGGCCGGCCTGGCCGTGGGTTCCAAGCGCGTCGATGCCTGATCGACGCGCCTGCGCGGATATCATCGCCCTCGTGCGCAACGCCGAGGGTGGTTGAACCGGCTTTCTGTAGAGCCGAGCCGTGCTCGGCTGCTTTTCGCGAGCTAGCGGATGCGTCGAGCATGGCTCGACGCTACAAAGGGTAGGACGGGGCGATGATGCGCAGCGAAGCTGAACGCAAGGAACTTGGCGGCTTCCTCAAGGCCTGTCGCGCCCGTGTCGACCCCACCACGCTCGGCCTGCCGGCCGGGCGCCGGCGTACCCCGGGCCTGAAGCGCGAGGAAGTGGCGCTGGCGATCGGGGTCAGCGTCAGCTGGTACACCTGGATCGAGCAGGGCCGCGAAGTGCGCGCCTCGCCCGAGGTGCTGGAGCGCCTGGCGCAGGTGCTGCGCATGAGCGACGACGAGCGCGCCTATGCCTTTGCGCTGTCCGGTTACGGCGTGCCATTGGAATCGCCGGACGAGAGCGTGACCGACGGCCTGCGCCAGCTGGTGGAGGCGATGCAGCCGATCCCGGCCTACGTGCGCAACACCCGTTTCGACATCCTGGCCTGGAACCCGGCCATCGCCGAGCTTTTTGTCGACTACAGCCAGCTGGCGCCGCATGAGCGCAACACGCTGCGGCTGATGTTCCTGTACCCGCCGTACCGCACGCTGATCCTCAACTGGGAAGAAATGACCCGCGGCCTGCTGGCAGGCTTCCGTGCGGCGATGGCGCAGGCGCCGGACAAGGCGCCGTTCCTGGCGCTGGTCGAGGATATCGCGGCGCACAGTGAAGAGTTTCGCCAGTGGTGGCCGGAGCACGACGTGCGCCGGTTCGACGAGGGTGCGAAGAAGCTGAACCATCCCACGCGCGGGTTGCTGGACCTGCAGTACGTGGCGCTGGTGCCGGAGAGCCGGCACGACCTTTCGCTGGTGACCTACCTGCCGCGGAAGTAGGGGTGTTCGGCAGGGCTTGCAGCCCTGCACCTGCAGAGGCCGAAGCAACTGCAACAGCAACAGCAACAGCAGGCTATCCGTGGGGTGGCGGGGCGGTGTCGGAGTGCGGGGTGTCAGCCGCATGGATGCGGCTGCCAAGCCTACACGGACGTACTTGCG
>NZ_JASJSU010000042.1:0-39571 GCF_030237045.1 Stenotrophomonas maltophilia group sp. Smal17 | reverse complement strand
GGCCAGCGGCCGGCACTAGCCGCTGGTTCAGAGCGCTTCGAGTTGCTTGCGCAGCGCGGCCAGCTGCGCGCGCAGGGTGTCGTTCTCGCGGGTCAGCGCGACGACGCGGCGACGCAGCGCCGGTGCGTCCTCGCCCAGCTGCTCCAGTGCCGACAGCACGTCGGCGTCGCGGCTGGCGATCGCGTCCTCATCCGGCTCCTCGAAGTCCATCTCGGCCGCGTCCGGCTTCGGTGCCCGCGGCTTGCGCTTGGACTCGCGCACGCGCTTGGCGGCCTGCTTCAGTTCGTCCTTGCCACCGGCGGCGGCGGCGCGCTGCTCGTCTTCCGGCAGGTCGGCCACGGCTGCGGCGGCGCTGATCGAGATCACGCCGGCCTTCACTGCTTCGACCACCTCGGCGGCGGCCTGGGCATGGATGCGCTCGATCATGCCGACCTGGCTGGTGCTCAGCTTGGCTTCGCGGGCCAGCTCGGCGCGGCTGATCTTCGGCGCCGGTTCCCACGGCGGGCTGTCTTCGCCGGCGTCCTCGACGATCTCGGCGCTGCCGTCGCTCTCGCGCTGCAGCTGCGCCTGCTCGACCTGCTTGCGGGCAGCCAGGATGTCGCGCTTGCGCAGCGCCAGCACGCCGCGCTGGAAGTCCGAAACGCTGCGGCGGCCCAGGTGCTGCTCGATCATCCACAGGTGCACGTCTTCCATGCTCTGGAAGCGGGTGTTCTGCACGGTGTTGAACGGCAGGCCGTGCTTCTGGCAGATGCCGAAGCGGTTGTGGCCGTCGACCAGCACATCGCCCCACAGCACCAGCGCATCGCGGCAGCCTTCGGCCAGGATGCTGCGCTCCAGCGCGTCATGTTCGTCCGCAGTCAGCGGGTCGATGTAGGCCTTGAGTTCTTCTTTGACGACGATATCCATGGGCACGGCAGCGAGCAGGAGCGGAACCGCCCATTGTACCTGCTCGCCACCACCGGCCCGGGCTCAGGCGGTGGCCCGGATCATCTCGCCGAGGATGCCTGTGATCTGGTCGATCTGCGGCTTGTCCACGATCAATGGCGGCGACAGCGCGATGATGTCGCCGGTACAGCGCACCAGCAGCCGGCCGTCGTGGAAGCAGCGGCGGAACACCTCGTAGCCGCGGCTGCCGGGGGTGTCGCGGCGTGGCGCCAGCTCCACCGCACCGACCAGCCCGAAGTTGCGGATATCGATCACGTTGGGCAGCCCCTGCAGGGCGTGCAACCGCTCCTGCCAGTATTCACCCAGCTCGATGGCGCGCTCGAACAGGCGCTCCTCGGCATAGACCTCCAGCGTGGCCAGCGCCGCTGCGCAGGCCAGCGGATGGCCCGAATAGGTGTAGCCGTGGAACAGCTCGATCGCCTGCGGGGGCGCCTGCATCAACGCGGCATGCACCGCATCGCTGGCCAGCACGCCGCCCAGCGGCACCGCACCGTTGCTGACCGCCTTGGCGAAGGTCAGCAGGTCCGGGGTGACCCCGAAACGCTGCGCGGCAAAGGGCATGCCGACCCGGCCGAAGCCGGTGATCACTTCATCGAACACCAGCAGGATGCCGTGGTGGTCGCACAGCTCGCGCAGCCGCTGCAGGTAACCCGGTGCGGGCAGGATCACCCCGGCCGAACCGGCGATGGGTTCAACGAACACCGCGGCAATGGTCGAGGCATCGTGCAGCGCAATCAGCCGTTCCAGGTCATCGGCCAGCTCCGCGCCCTGGCGTGGCAGGCCCTTGCTGAACGCATTGCGCTGCAGGTCCAGGGTGTGGCGCAGGTAGTCCACGCCGCCCAGCTGCAGGCCGAATGCCCTGCGGTTGTTGGGCAGGCCGCCCAGAGCCATGCCGCCGAAGCCGACCCCGTGGTAGGCCTTCTCGCGGCTGATGAAGCGGGTGCGCTGGCCCTCGCCGCGCTGGCGGTGGTAGGCCAGCGCGATCTTCATCGCGGTGTCCACCGCCTCGGACCCGGAGCTGGTGAAGAACACATGGTTGAGCGCGGCCGGCGCCAGTGCGGCCAGCCGCTGCGCCAGTGCGAAGGCCGGCGGCGAGCCCATCTGGAAGGCCGGTGAATAGTCGAGCGTGCGGGCCTGCTCGACGATGGCCTCGACGATGCGTGGCCGCGCGTGGCCGGCGTTGCAGCACCACAGGCCGGCGGTGCCGTCGAGGATCGGGCGGCCATCGACATCTTCGTAGTGCATGCCCTCGGCGCGTACCAGTACACGCGGCGCCGCCTTGTACTGGCGATTGGCGGTGAATGGCATCCAGTACGCGTCCAGGGACTCGGGGCGCTGGGTGGCCAGGTCGTGCAGGTCGCTTTCGGGACGCTTCATGCCAGCTCCATCGGGTGCGATGCGACGAATGTAGCGCAGCTGCGTCACGGCGAAGTCGCGGCGGCCCCGGTATAAGCAAGGCTGGTTGATTGCAGGAGTGTCCCATGGCCGATTTCCCCGACCGCAGCCACTGGCAGGCGCTGGCACTCCAGCTGTCGATACCCGGCCAGGCCTTCATCGACGGCCGCCAGGTCGACGCTGCCAGCGGCGCCCGCTTCGACTGCATCAGCCCGATCGACGGTCGCGTGCTGGGTGCGGTCGCCGACTGCGATGCGCAGGACGTGGAGCGTGCCGTGCTGGCGGCCCGCCGCTCCTTCGATGCGGGCCACTGGTCGCAGGCCAGCCCGGCGCATCGCAAGCGCGTGCTGCTGGCGCTGGCCGCGCTGGTGGAAAAACACGCCGACGAGCTGGCGCTGCTGGAAACCCTGGACATGGGCAAGCCGGTGCGCGACGCGCGGCGCATCGACCTGCCCGGCGTGGTGCGCTGCCTGAGCTGGACCGCCGAAGCGGTGGACAAGCTGTACGGGGAGATCGCGCCCACCGGCCCGCACGAACTGGGGCTGGTCACGCGCGAGGCCGCCGGCGTGGTGGCGGCCATCGTGCCGTGGAATTTCCCGTTGCTGATGGCCTGCTGGAAGATCGCGCCGGCGCTGGCGATGGGCAACTCGGTGGTGCTCAAGCCTTCCGAGCGGTCGCCATTGTCGGCGCTGCGGCTGGCGGCACTGGCCGCCGAAGCGGGCCTGCCGGACGGGGTTCTGAACGTGTTGCCCGGCCATGGAGCGCGCGTCGGCGAACCGCTGGCCCTGCACATGGACGTGGACGTGCTGGCCTTCACCGGCTCCACCGCCACTGGCGCGAAGCTGCTGGAATACTCTGGCCGATCCAACCTCAAGCGGGTCTGGCTGGAATGCGGCGGCAAGAGCCCGCACGTGGTGTTCGCCGACGCCCCGGACCTCGATGCGGCGGCCAAGGGCGTGGCGCAGGGCATCTTCTTCAACCAGGGGGAAGTCTGCACCGCCGGTTCGCGGCTGCTGGTGCAACGCTCGATCCGCGAGGATTTCGTCCACCAGGTGGTGGCCTATGGCCAGCACATGCAGCCGCGCCACCCGCTGGAAGCCGACGCACCGATGGGCGCGCTGGTCGATGCCGCGCATCTGGACAAGGTGATGGGCGATATCGCGCGTGCCGAAGGCGAGGGCGCCCGATTGCTGCTGGGCGGTCATCGCGCCGAGGTGGAAGCGGGCGGCTGCTATGTGCAGCCCACCGTGTTCGACCAGGTGCGGCCTGAGCAGGCCCTGGCACGCGAGGAAGTGTTCGGGCCGGTCCTGGCCGTTCTGGGTTTCGATGACGAAGCCGAAGCCGTGCGCCTGGCCAACGACAGCCGCTATGGATTGGCCGCCGGCCTGTGGACACGTGATCTTGGTCGCGCGCATCGCGTTGCACGCCAGCTGCGCGCCGGCAGCGTATGGGTGAACGGCTGGGATGGCGGCGACATGACCGCCCCCTTCGGTGGCTACAAGCAGTCGGGCAATGGGCGCGACAAATCCTTGCACGCGTTCGACAAGTACAGCGAGATCAAGGCCACCTGGATCCAGTTGTAGCGTCGGAGTTGCCCGCGCTTCTGTAGAGTCGAGCCACGCTCGACTGCTCTCCGCGAGATGCAGAAGGGCAAAAGCCGTCGAGCAAGCTCGACGCTACGGAAGCGCCGCGTTTGAGTAGAGGCGAGCTTGCTCGACTGCCGTTCGCGGAATGCAGATTACCGGCAGCGTGCACTCACCTGCAGGACCGCAGCACGCAGCAGGTCGCGATCGGCCTCTTCAACCGCATTCTGGAAGTAGTCCATATCCTGCTTCCCCAGCTCGCAAGGGTCGACGATATACCCGGGCGGCCACAGCCCCAGCAGCTGCGCCACGCCGTGCACGATCTGCTCCGGGGTCATCTGCCGGCGGATGCGGAAATGGTTGCGGCGCGGTGCGAACGCAGCATGCACCTCGCGGCGACCGATCAGGCGTGGCGCCATCCCCGCCGCGCTGATGCCATCGCCACCCTCGATGCTGCCCGCAGGCAGGCCCAGGATCAGCGGCGCCTCAGCCGCCGGTGCCCCTTCGGCGGGCAGGGCGGTCTCCGCCTGCGCAATCGGGGCAGGGTGGGGCTTCACCGATGCAGCCCGGCGTGTCATCGGTACGGAGGGCAACGCCGGAAGTGACGGCGCCGGCGCCGGCAGCTCCGGTGGCAGCCAGCGCAACGAGATCCGTGCGCCATCGTCAGCACGCAGCACGATCCGGCCACTGCCCCACAACCACAGCGCCATCAGGCCATGCACCAGCAGTACCACCAGCCACGCCGCCATGCGCGGCAGCTTCGGGGAATCGGACCACGACAACGCAACTGCAGCCATCGGCAAGGCATCCATGCAGGGACCGGTGGCGCAGCCTAGCGGGCGGCCCGAAAAATTTCGTTGGCATCGGTGTCGGCTGAAACCATTGCCCCGTGTGGCCACCGGCCCGTGGCAGAATCGGGCGATCCACCGTTACCCGTGTTGCCGATGTCGACGACCCGCGCTGCCGCACCGCCCGTGAATTCCCCCCGCCGCGTCCTGCTGGCCAGCCTGATCGGCACCACCATCGAGTTCTTCGACTTCTATATCTACGCCACGGCCGCGGTGCTGGTGTTCCCGCACCTGTTCTTCCCGGACAGCAGCGAACAGGCGGCACTGCTGCAGTCGTTGGCGACCTTCGCGGTGGCGTTCATTGCCCGGCCCGTCGGCTCGGCGGTGTTCGGCCACTTCGGCGACCGCATCGGCCGCAAGGCCACCCTGGTGGCCGCGTTGCTGACCATGGGCCTGTCCACGGTACTGATCGGCCTGCTGCCGACCCATGCGCAGATCGGCCTGTGGGCACCTGCGCTGCTGGCGCTGTGCCGGTTCGGCCAGGGTCTGGGCCTGGGCGGCGAGTGGGGCGGGGCGGTGCTGCTGGCCACCGAGAACGCGCCGCCGGGCAAGCGCGCCTGGTACGGCATGTTCCCGCAGCTGGGTGCGCCGCTCGGCTTCCTGCTGTCAGCCGGCATCTTCCTGGTGCTGGGCCGCTGCCTGAGCCAGGACGACTTCCTGCAGTGGGGCTGGCGCATTCCGTTCGTGGCCAGCGCGCTGCTGGTCGGCCTTGGCCTGTGGGTGCGCCTGAACATCCACGAGACCCCCGACTTCAAGAAGGCGCTGGAACGCAAGGCGCCGGTGCGGCTGCCGATGCTGACGGTGCTGCGAGACCACCCGGTGCCGATGCTGCTGGGCACGTTGGGGGCGTTCGCCACCTTCGTGCTGTTCTACCTGATGACGGTGTTCAGCCTCGGCCATGGCACCGCGGTGCTGGGCTACAGCCGCGAACAGTTCCTGCTGATGCAGATGGCCGGCATGTTGTTCTTCGCACTGGGCATCCCGCTGTCGGCACGCTATGGCGACCGCTGGGGCACGCGCCGCACGATGATCGTGGCCAGCGTGCTGATCGTCGGATTCGGCGTGCTGTTCGCACCGCTGTTCCAGCCGCACAGCCCGTGGCTGGTTACCGGCTTCCTGTGCCTGGGCCTGTTCCTGATGGGCCTGACCTACGGGCCATGCGGCACCTTCCTGGCCGAGATCTACCCGGTGGAGGTGCGCTATACCGGGGCGTCGCTGTCATTCAACCTGGCCGGCATTCTGGGTGCGGCCCCGGCACCGTACCTGGCCACGTGGTTGGCCGAACACTTCGGCCTGGTCGCGGTGGGTTACTACCTGTGCCTGACTGCGGTGGCCACCCTGTGCGCGCTGGTGGCACTGCACCGGCGCGCACTGCGGCTCAACCAAAGAAGCGCTTGAGCGTGCGCCCCAGCCAGCCGCCGCCCTGGTGCTCGCGGGCGAACTGGTTCAGGTGCGCCTTGACCTGCTCGGCGTAGGCCTGGTCATCGCCACGGATGTGGTTGAACAGCCAGCGCGAGAGCATGGTGCGCAGCTCGTCGCTGATGTCCTCGCCGGCCTGGAAGCGCAGCCGGTACTCGGCCACGCGCTTGATGAAGACCTCATGCACACGCTTGTGCGCGGCACAGAACGGATAACCCGCCTCCTCCATCAGCTCTTCCTCGAACGCGAAGTGCGACATGGTGTAGTCGACCACTTCATCGATCACTTCGCCCACCGCCGCACGCTGCATGCTGGCCTGGGCCACGTGCAGGTGGTTGAGCATCTCGATGATGCGGCGATGTTGCTGATCGATCACATCGATGCCGATGTTCAGATCGTCCTGCCAGACCAGTAGTGCCATCCCCGGCTCCCCTTCATGCGTATGTCGGGGCCGACTGTAGAACCGCGGCGCGCGGGCGGCGTTGATCTGGATCAAGGCGTGCCGGTCAGGGCAGGGCGGGCTCGCGTGGGCGCAACGGACTGGCCATGGTGGTACAGCTGACCCGGTTGCGGCCGCCGGCCTTGGCCAGGTACAGCTGGCGGTCGGCCTCGGAGATCAGCCGGTGCAGCGCATCACGCTGCGGGCGCAGGCAGCACAGGCCGATGCTGACGGTCATGCGCAGGGTGGCCGAGCCGATGTCCACTTCCAGCGCGGCGATGCGCTGGCGCAGTTCCTCGAAGTACAGCAGCGCCTCGTCCTGTTCCATGTCAGGCACCAGCAGGCAGAACTCCTCGCCACCGAAGCGCGCGATCAGGTCCTGGCTGCGCGCGTGCGCGGCCACCGCGCCGGCTACCGCGCGCAGCGCATCGTCGCCGGCTTCGTGGCCGTAGGTGTCGTTGATGTGCTTGAAGTGGTCGATGTCGATCATCGCCACCGCCACGCATTGGCCGTGCAGCTGCAGCTGCGGCAGCTGGCGCTGGCTCTGCTCAAGGAAACAACGGCGGTTGGGCAGGCCGGTGAGGAAATCGCGGGTGGCCAGGTCCTGCAGGGTGCCGATCAGTTCCAGCTGGTCCACGTTCTGCGAGACCCGGCAGAAGAACTCCTCGCGCGAGAAGGGCTTGCGCAGGAAGTCGTTGGCGCCGTTCTTCAGGAAGCGTGGGATCAGTGACGCATCGGTATTGCCGGAGATGCCGATCACCGCCACCTTGTCGCGCGAGCGCAGGGTACGCAGGCGGCGGGTGAACTCCACGCCCTGCATGCCGGGCATCTCCTGGTCGACCACCGCCAGGCGGATCGCCGGATGCGCCTCGATCGCGGCCAGGCCTTCGTTGCCGTCGGCGGCCTCGTGCACCTCATGGCCATACATGCGCAGCAGGGCGGCGGCGTAGCCGCGCGCGGAGGGCGAATCGTCCACCACCAGCGCCGCGATGCGACGGTTGCGCTCCAGCCGCTGCACCAGCCAGACAAGGTAATCGATGCTGCCGGGGGTGTTCTTCAGCACGTAGTCGATGATCTGCTGCTGCAGCACGCGCTTGCGCAGGTCTTCATCGTAGACGCTGCTGACCACCACGGTCGGCAGGCCGCGCTTGAGGAAGAACTCGACCACCGCATCGCGGTCGCCATCGGCCAGCACCAGCCCGGTCAGCACCAGGAACCAGCCCCCATCCTCGCTCAGCAGGCGGTCGGCCTCGGCCAGGGTGGAGGCGATCACCACCGGCAGTTCCAGGCGTTGCTCGATGGCCTCGCGCAGCATGCCAGTGAAAGCACGGGAGTTTTCGACCAGCAGGATCCGCTGTGGCAGCGGATCGGCCAGGTCGCCATCGACGGCGGCCTGCGGCAGCACGGGCATGATGCGGTGGCTCACGAGGGAGGGCTCGGCACGGATAGCGGCAGTTTCGGGTGCAACTTTAGCCGGAGCCCTCGGTTGTGGACATATCTGCCCTGCCTGGTTCGGGTCAGTTCGCCGGGAATCTCTAGGACAACAGGGTGAGATTCGAACGCACTCCCTTCATGGCGCTCACGGCGCGGCATGGTTATGCTGGGTCGCGCCACCCCTACTGGTGCATTGGACACGGCTGCGTCGAACGAAGGAACCCTTCAAGCGAGGTCGAGCGCCATCCAGTCGTGGGGTGGCGAAACGGAATTGCCTGGAGCTGTCATTCCAACCATCCATGGGGGTGAGCGTGAGATTTTCTGAACTGCGAGTGTTGCTTCCTGCCGCTGTCCTGCTTTCTGTGTCTGCTTTCAGCGCATCAGCGTGTTGCCCCAGTGGCGACAACGGAATCCATATGGCTCGGAGCGGTCTGGGAGAATCTCTGCCAGCAGCCACGAATCTGAGTTTGAACCCAAACTGGCTTGTCTATGGGTTCGAGCGTGATGGGATCAGTTACTACCAAGTGAATGATCTCTCGGGTCAGGTCGTGCTGATCGTGGGAAATGTCGACGCCACGTTCTGGACGCTGCCGGCTGGCAAGAGTGCGGCTAAGGTGTCTTTGCCCTCGCATCGACTGAGTTTGCCCGAGAAGGTTGTCCGGCGCGTGGTGTTCCAGAGTGCTCAGTTCTCGTTGGTTGTCTATGGAGAAGGTGCAAGCGCTGTATGGGTCGTCGAGTCTATGGATACCGCAGGCTGAGGACACTCTCGTTGGCGCCACGATTGCGCATATCGACGAAGCAGGAGCCGGGGGGGCGGCTCCTGCCATGATCTGATCGTGCCGGCCTTCCGTTCCGATGGCTGGCAAGAGTCAGGCTATGTCCGCTCGGCTTGCCCAGGCGGCCTGCATGCTGCTTTGCGCGCCGCTGGCTGCGGTCTCCAGGAGCAGCACACGTACGCAGTTCCCTTCGCAGTGCACTTTCCCTCCATAGGCTTGTGCGCGGGAACTCAGACGTTCAATAGCCAGACGTGTTGTGTCGAGTAGCAGATCGCGATCACGGTCCAGCAGAGCGATTCTGAGCAGAATTCCTTGTTGCCCTTTCAATTTCCCACAGCGAGCACGTATCTGGATCTGTCCTTGTTCCTGCTTGAGCAGCAATGAAACGGCCTCGGTGAGAGTGCGGTAGGCCGCCAACTGCAAGGGAATACTCAGTTTGCAGGGATCCCCAGTCAGGAAGGGGGATGTGATCCTATGTGTCTGATTCCAGCTTTCACGAATGCCGCTGACCTGCAGGGCCAGGTAGAGACCGACGTGCTCGACCTCGGTCGGATAGACCATGCTGGTCAATTCGCGGAATTGGCGGGAATGTGCGGTGGATGTGAGAAGTAGATCCACTGCCGGCGAGTGATGGCCATGTGTCTTCAACAGGTCGGCTGTCCTGCTCAAGGAAGCTTCAATGTCATCCGCGATTCTCCTGAGATCCAGGGCACGCTCCCGCAGATCCATTTCGCCCGCCATATGAGCGGACCTTGATAGTCGTGCAGCCTGGTGCCCGTCTACGTCTCTACGCCCCCGCTGATGATAGTGCCGGCTGATGCGTGAGCCGAGTGCCAGCAGCCCGGTTCCTGCAATGGCGATCAGCTGCTGCGTCGTGAAGGTTCGTTCATCGTATGAGCCAAGGAGGCCGGATGTAGGAGTAACCACTGCAATGAGAATGTTCAACAGGGGGACGCCAACGGCTGCTCCCTGCCAGCCATGAATACATGTCAACACGATCACGGGCAGCGCCATGGTCAACTGCAGACTTGTCTTGCTTGCATCCGACAAGCCAGGGGCCATTGCGGTAATCAGACCCAGTCCCAGCATCACTGCAAGAGCGGCGACAGTCGGGGGAGAGCGCCAGCGTCCCCATTCGTCCATTGCATGGCGCCTGCTCCAGAGAACCGCCAGTGGCGCAACCGTCAGGATGGCAATGTAGTCACCAAGGACGAAGCGTACGGCCCTTGTCGCAATCGGCACGCTTGAAGGGTTCTCTGAAAGCAAGTGAGACAGCCCAAGCTTGAGGGCAGTAGCAATCACTGCGGCTGACACCGCGACCGAAAGCAGCCATCCATCTGCCCTGGCAGTCATGAATTTTCGATGCGCATATACAACCAGAGCAACGGCTGGCAGCAGGAATGCCGAACCCAGGATTACCCATGCCAGCCCATACTCATCTATCAACGGGTAGCGCAGTTGTGCGAAGTACGCGTACTCGCCAATAAGCAGGTAGGGCCAGAGGCGAGGTGGACACACAAGCAAAGCCGCTACGCGAATGCCGGCAGGCAGGTAAAACTGGTCCAGCGAAACCCGCCAAGCGGCCCAACACGTAATCGCGTACATCACGGCAATCGCCAGCCCCAAGGGCCGCACGCGGAACGTCAGTTCAATTCCCCTCTTCCACCAATTCAACCCAAGCCTCCAATGCTCGTGACATGGCGGCGGCCCCATTGCTTGTTTGAACGCGCCATTGGGTGACAGTATCCATAGAAGCACGGGCGCGCAATCACACGAGCTGGACCGCCTTGGGGGGGGGGGGCAAGGCGGTGCCGAACAAGGATCACCTTCGAGTAGTGATCTGCATCTCGTTTCTATGAGGAAGTCAGGTTGCGGCCCGCGGAGCGCCTGGGTCAATGGAGGATGTACGTCCCCCCAAAGCTTCGGTAGCGCTCGCCTGGCTGGAACCTCCCCGCGCTTCCGTCAATACGATCCTGAGTCTGTTGCCACTCATGTCCATGTGGCCACCATGCACAAGAATTCGGCCCAGCAACTGCTCATTTGCCAGTTCCGTGGTCCGGATTCCCAAAGATTCGTTCCGACCCACGAGGGCTACGCAGATGAATACACCCGGATTCCGGGCGAAACATCCACAGCGGATGCTGACCGAAATTTGTCCGGATTCGCATCTCAGTAGAAGTGATACCGCATCAACTACAAGCCGGTAGGCCGCAAGCTGCAAGCCTACCCCGAGCGCGCAGGGGTCACCCATCAACCTGGGTTGCCCGATTCGATGCGTGGCGTTCCATGCCTCACGCACTCCACCCGCCTGCAAGGCCACGTACAGGCCCAGCCGTTCCAGGGCGGCGGGATAGATCATGCTGGCCTGGGCCCGGAACAGGCGTGAATGCACCTCCGAGGTATGCCGCAGGCTGTCTGCGACAGCGTGATGGCCCTGCGCATGCAGCCAGTTCACCATTTCGTTCAGCGACAGGTCCATGCCATCGCCCAGTTGGCGCAGATGGGCCGCACGCTCACGCAGGTCCATCTCGCTGGCCAGGTGTGAGTTCCGCGCAAGCAGCAGGGCTGCTCTGCCATCTTCCTCGCGCAACCGATGCTGGCTCTGGAAGTGGGTGATGCGCGCGCCCAGCAGCAGCAGGGCGATGCTGGCGATGGCCATGGCCTGCTGGGTAGCGAACGTGGCCGGGTCGAATGCCGTCGGATGGTCGGCAGGGGCGCTCAGGCCAAGCATCATGTTCACGGCGGCGACACCGATGGCCGCACCGCGCCATCCCAGCAGGCAGGTCAGGGCGATCGCGGGAATAGGCAGGATCAACAGCAACTGCAGTGAGCCAGGCGCCGTGATCGAGGCAGACACCGGAGTCGCCTGCAGGCCAACGACAAGCATGGCTGCGAGTGCTCCTGCCACGGCAGCAATGGACCGGACCGTCCATTCTTCCTCGGCCCGGCGGATCCACAGCAGAGCCAGAGGCGCCAGGATCAGGATGCCGGTGAAGTCGCCCAGCGCATAGCGCAGCAGGTTGGTGATGAATGACGCGTTGTGCAACGGTTCCCAGAGCAGGTACGAGATCCCCAGGTTCAGCAGGCTGATGACCATCGCGGCGCATGCCGCAATGGAGATCACGCCGACGATCGTGGTGCGTGCCAGCAGCTTCCGGTGCAGCCGCACGATCAGCATCACGGCAGGCATCAGGAACACCGAGGCGAGGATCACCCAGGTCAGGTTGTATTTGCTGATCAGGGGGATGCGTAGATGCGCGAAGTAGGCGTATTCACCGATCAGCAGATAAGGCCAGAGCCGGGGCGGGCACAGCAGCAGTGCGGCCACCCGTACGCCAGCAGGCAGGAAGAACTGGTCCAGTGACAGCTTGCGCGCGCCCCAGCAGGCGAAGGCATAGAGCAGCGCCAGTGCCAGCCCCTCGGGGCTGACCCGTATCCTCACCTGCAGGCCGTCCTTCCACCACCGCATCCACGTGCTCCCCCAGCTCCTGCACCGATTATGTGGCTGGGAAGGGTTCCGCTACCACAACGCATCCCGCAGCTTGTACCACGACATCGCCGCCACCAGCAGCGGCATCCGCAGCAACCGCCCTCCCGGGAAGGGCGCATGCCGCAGGCGCTGGAACACGTCCAGGCGCTCGCTCTGGCCCGCAATGGCGGCGGCGATGACCTCGCCAGCCAGCCCGGCGGCGGCCACGCCATGCCCCGAGAACCCCTGCGCGAAGTACAGGTTGCCATCCAGCCGGCCCCAGTGCGGGGCGCGGTTGCGGGTAATGTCCACGTAGCCGCCCCAGACCTGTTCCAGCGGCACGTCGGCCAGTTGCGGGAAGACCTGGTGCATGCGCCGCTGCATCACCCCGTGCAGCCCGGGCGGGGGCAGGGCCGAATAGCTGGCGCGGCCGCCGAACAGCAGGCGGTGGTCGTGGCTGAGGCGGAAATAGTCCAGTGCCCAGGCGGTGTCGGCCACGGCCATGTTGTTGCCGATCAGGGCGCGGGCGCGCTGCGCACCCAGTGGCGCGCTGGCACCGATATAGGTGCCGACCGGCATGATCCGCCGCTCCAGCTCGGGCAGCAGGCCCTGCAGCCAGGCGTTGCCGGCCACCACCAGGTGCGCGGCGCGCACGCTGCCCTGCGCCGTGTGCAGCGCGGGTTGGGAGCCACGCTGGATGCGCACCACGGGCGAATCCTCGTGAATGACCACGCCGGCGGAGCGCGCTGCATCGGCCAGGCCACGTGCATAGGCCAGCGGCTGAAGGTGCGCGCTGAGCGGGTCGAACATCGCGGCGCGGTAGCGCGGGCTGTCCAGTTGCGCATGCAGGGTGTCACGGCCCCACCACTGCATGGGGTAGTCGTAGTGACGCTGCAGGTGCTCACAGCTGGCGCGCAGATCACGCTCGTGACGCTCGCGGATGGCGACGCTGGCGTGGCCTTCCACCCAGTGGCAATCGATGCCATGGCGGTCGATGCGCGTGCGCATCGCCTGCACGGCATCGCGCGACCAGTCGAACAGGCGGCGGGCATCGTCGCGGCCGAGCTGGCGCTCCAGCTCATCCACCTCGCAGCCGTAGCCAACCAGCGCCTGCCCGCCGTTGCGCCCGGAGGCGCCCCAGCCGATCCGCTGTGCTTCCAGCAGGACCACCCGCTGGCCCCGTGCCGCCAGTTCCAGTGCCGCGGTCAGGCCGGTATAGCCGGCGCCAAGCACGGCCACATCGGCCTGCACATCGCCCCGCAGCGCGGGCAGCGCGGGTGGTTCGGGCAGGCTGGCGGCGTACCAGCTGGGTGGGAAGGCAGCGCTCACTGCAGGCCTCGCGCTTGCGGCGCGGATGGTCGGAGTGGGGGAGGGTGATCGGTGTTCACCCGCGTAGTTTCGCCGATGGATGACGGCCATGGTGTGACGGTGATGACTTGCCGCGTTCGTCGGGCGACGGGTAACGTGTCCATACGCCAAGGAGTTTTCCATGCGCCGCCTGCCCTGGGTGGGCCTGCCCACCGACAGTACCGTGCTCGGCCATCACCGTTTCGCAGTGGCCGGCGAGAAGTACGTGCGCGCGCTGGTCGAGGCGGCCAGCGTCACCCCGCTGGTGTTGCCGAGCCTGCAGCCGCCGTTGCCGGCCAGTGACTGGCTGCAGGGGCTCGATGGCCTGCTGTTGACCGGCGCGGTCAGCAACATCGAACCACAGCACTATGAAGGCGGCCGCAGCTGGCCGGGCAATCCGCATGATCCGGCGCGTGATGCCAACGCCTTCGCGCTGCTGCAGGAGGCGCTGGCGCTGGACCTGCCGGTGCTGGCGATCTGCCGCGGCTTCCAGGAGTTGAACGTCGCACTGGGCGGCAGCCTGCATCCGCAGGTGCATGTGGTGCCGGGCCTGGATGACCATCGCGAGGACCCGCAGGCGCCGGTGGAGGTGCAGTACGGCCCGGCCCACGCGGTCACGCTGGCAGCCGATGGCTGGCTGGCGCAGTGGCACGAGGGCGAGCGCGTGCAGGTCAATTCGGTGCATGGGCAGGGCATCGCCCGCCTGGCGCGGGGGCTGCAGGTCGAGGCGGTGGCCGACGACGGGCTGGTCGAGGCGGCGCGCAGCCTGCATCATCGATTCGTGCTCGGCGTACAGTGGCACCCGGAGTGGCGTGTCATGCAGGCGCCGTTCTATCACGCTATTTTCCGTGCGTTCGGCCAAGCTTGCCGGCAGCACCAACAGAACCGACTGGATTCCCGATGAGTTCCCGAACGCGCCCGCGCAAGACGGCCACGCCCCCCGCACCTCAGGAAAGCAGCCTGCTGCGCTGGCTGAAGGAGCGGCGGATCACCGAGGTCGAATGCCTGGTGCCGGACATCACCGGCAACGCGCGCGGCAAGATCATCCCCGCCGACAAGTTCTCGCACGATTACGGCACGCGCTTGCCGGAAGGCATCTTCGCCACTACGGTCACCGGCGAGTTCCCCGACGATTACTACGACCTGACCTCGCCGTCGGATTCGGACATGATCCTGCGTCCGGACCCGGACACCGTGCGCATGGTGCCCTGGGCCACCGACCCGACGGCGCAGATCATCCACGACTGCTACACCAAGACCGGCGAACCGCACGAGCTGGCCCCGCGCAACGTGCTGCGCAGGGTGCTGGACGCCTATGCCGAACTGGGCCTGCGCCCGGTCGTGGCACCGGAACTGGAGTTCTTCCTGGTGCAGAAGAACACCGACCCGGATTTCCCGCTGCTGCCCCCGGCGGGCCGCTCGGGCCGTCCGGAAACGGCGCGCCAGTCCTACTCGATCGATGCGGTCAACGAGTTCGACCCGATCCTCGACCTGATGTACGACTACTGCGACGCGATGAAGCTGGACGTCGACACGCTGATCCACGAGTCCGGCGCGGCGCAGCTGGAGGTCAATTTCACCCACGCCAACGCGATGGACCTGGCCGACCAGGTGTTCCTGTTCAAGCGCACCATGCGCGAATCGGCGATGCGCCACGGCGTGTACGCCACCTTCCTGGCCAAGCCGATGGAGAACGAGCCGGGCAGTGCCATGCACATCCACCAGAGCCTGGTACGGATCAGCGACGGCCAGAACGTGTTCAGTGGCGAGCATGGCGGCGAGGATTTCAGCCCCATGTTCGCCCACTACCTGGCGGGCCTGCAGAAGTATGTACCGATGGCCATGGCCTTCTTCGCGCCGAACGTGAATTCCTACCGCCGGCTGGTGTTCGGCGAGGTTTCACCAAGCAACGTGCACTGGGGGTTCGACAACCGCACCTGCGGCCTGCGGGTGCCGCTGGATACCCCGGAAAACATGCGCGTCGAAAGCCGTTTTGCCGGTTCCGACGCCAACCCCTACCTGGCCATGGCGGCCACCCTGGCCTGTGGCCTGCTGGGTATCCGCGAGCGCCTGGCACCGGATGCACCGGTCAGCGGCAGTGCCAAGGAACTGGGCTACAACCTGCCGCGCTCGCTGGGCGAGGCGCTGGATGGCCTGGAACAGTGCGGCGCGCTGCAGGCGCTGCTGGGCGAGCGTTTCTGCCGGGCCTACATCTCGGTCAAGCGCAAGGAATACGAGACCTTTTTCCGCGTGATCAGCTCGTGGGAACGCGAGTTCCTGCTGCTGAACGTCTGAGCATCCGCAATAGAAAAATCCGCCGCCGGGGGGTAGGCTGGCACCCGTTGCCGGCTCCGCCGGCCCCCCCTTCCCGCATTCTGGAGCACCCGATGAAGCTGCGTATCCTCACGCTCGGCCTGGCCTCCGCCATGCTCGCCGCCTGTGGCGGTGGCAAAGGTGGCGCGCAGGACAGCCAGGTCCTGAACGTCTACAACTACAGCGATTACATCGCCGAGGACACCATTCCGGCCTTCGAGAAGGAGAGCGGGATCAAGGTGACCTACGATGTGTTCGACAGCGATGAGATGGTCGAGACCAAGCTGCTGGCCGGCAACAGCGGCTACGACGTGGTGGTGCCGACCCTGAACTTCTTCGGGCGCCAGATCCAGGCCGGGGTGTTCCTGCCGCTGGACAAGAGCAAGATCCCGAACCTGGCCAACCTCGATCCGGCGGTGATGAAGCGCATCGCCACCCAGGACCCGGGCAACCAGTACGGCGTGCCGTACATGATCGGCACCACCGGCATCGGCTACAACGTGGACATGCTGAAGCAGCGCTTCGGCGGCAGCGCCGACATCGCCAACAGCTGGGACCTGGTGTTCAAGCCGGAAAACATCAGCAAGATGAAGGACTGCGGCGTGACCATCCTGGACACGCCGGCCGACATGATCCCGATCGCGCTGCACTACCTGGGCCTGGACCCGCACAGCGCCGACCCGGCCGAGCTGCAGAAGGCGGCCGACCTGCTGAAGTCGATCCGTCCGTACGTGCAGAATTTCCACTCCTCGCAGTACGTGGGCTCGCTGGCCAATGGCGGCACCTGCCTGGTGGTCGGCTGGTCGGGTGACATCATCCAGGCCCGCGACCGTGCCGAGGAAGCCAGCAACGGCGTGCACGTGGCCTACTCGATCCCGAAGGAAGGCGCCCCGCAGTGGTTCGACATGCTGGCGATCCCGAAGGACGCCAAGCACCCGGAAGCGGCCTACGCGTTCATCAACTACCTGCTGCAGCCGAAGGTGGCCGCGGCCAACACCAACTTCATCCACTACGCCAACCCGGTGCCGACCGCGACCCCGCTGGTGGACGAGGCGATCCGTACCGATCCGACCATCTACCCGCCGGCCGATGTGGCCGAGAAGATGTTCACCTATTCGATCAACACGCCGGAGACCGACAAGCTCTACACCCGGCTGTGGACCGAGGTGAAGACCGGGCGGTAAGCCAGTCCGGCGGCGCCGGGCGATGCCCGGCGCCCGCTCCACGGGAGGGAGGCGGGCCTTGCCCGGCAAGGGCAGTGGCCGCGCAGGCGCGGCCCGACCGGCCCCGCCCGCCTGTTGCCGTCATATCCCCTGCGCCCCCGGGCCGTTAGAATGGCGGCCGCTGTCCACCGCCCGCTCCCGGAGCCCCCATGCCCGTTGAAGCCCAGCCGGTAGCCGCCGTCGTCGACACGACGGGTGTGCCCGGCTATCTCTCCATTCGTGACCTGCGCAAGGAATTCGACGGTTTCGTCGCCGTCGACGACGTCAATCTGGACGTGCGCAAGGGCGAGATCTTTGCCCTGCTCGGTGGCTCCGGCAGTGGCAAGTCGACCCTGCTGCGCTGCCTGGGCGGCTTCGAGACGCCCACCAAGGGCAGCATCACCCTCGATGGCCAGCGCCTGGACGCGCTGCCGCCGTACCAGCGGCCGGTCAACATGATGTTCCAGTCCTATGCGCTGTTCCCGCACATGACGGTCGAGCAGAACATCGCCTTCGGGCTGAAGCAGGATGGCCTGGCCAAGGACGCGATCAGCAAGCGCGTCGGTGAGATGCTGGAGCTGGTGCAGATGGGCCACCTGGGCAAGCGCAAGCCGCACCAGCTGTCCGGTGGCCAGCAGCAGCGCGTGGCGCTGGCGCGGTCGCTGGCCAAGGGGCCGAAGCTGCTGCTGCTGGACGAGCCGATGGGCGCGCTGGACAAGAAGCTGCGCTCGCAGATGCAGCTGGAACTGGTCAGCATCATCGAATCGTCGGGCGTGACCTGCGTGATGGTCACCCACGACCAGGAAGAAGCGATGACCATGGCCACCCGCATCGCGGTGATGGATGCCGGCTGGATCCAGCAGGTCGGCAAGCCGGACGAAGTCTATGAGCAGCCGGCCAACCGCTTCGTGGCCGAGTTCATCGGTTCGGTCAACCTGTTCGACGGGGTGATCGACGAGGACCTGCCCGAGTACGTGACCGTGCGCTCGCCGCTGTTCCCGGCACCGATCTACATCGCCCACGGCATCACCGGCTATGAAGGGCAGCCGGTCGCGTTCGCGCTGCGCCCGGAGAAGGTGATGATCGGCAAGGACGAGCCGGAAGGGCACACCAACAAGGCACAGGGCGTGATCGAGGACATCGCCTATTTCGGCAGCCACTCGGTCTACCACGTGCGCCTGCCCAGCGGCGCCAAGGTGCTGGCCAACTTCGCCAACTCGCAGCGCTGGGCCAGCGATGGCCTGACCTGGGGCGACAGCGTGTGGGTGCACTGGCGCGACAACGATGGCGTGGTGCTCACCTCATGAACGTCGCCGGCCTGAAGCGTTGGCTGCCGGGGCTGCGTGCCACGGTGATCGGCATTCCGTACCTGTGGCTGCTGCTGTTCTTCGCGGTGCCGTTCCTGATCGTGCTGATGATCAGCTTCTCGCTCAGCCGGGTCGGCTCGCCGCCGTACACCTGGCTGCTGCAGTACGTGGACGGCGGCTTCTCGCTGAAGCTGAACCTGGAAAACTACCTGGCGCTGTTCCGCGATTCGATCTACGCGCAGGCGTTCCTCAGCTCGATCAAGATCGCGGCCATCTCCACCTTCCTCACCCTGCTGATCGGCTATCCGATGGCCTATGCCATCGCGCGCTTGTCGCCGGCCGCGCGCAACGTGGCGATGATGCTGGTGGTGCTGCCGTCGTGGACCTCGTTCCTGATCCGCGTGTACGCGTGGAAGGCGATCCTGGACCGCAACGGGCTGCTTGACCAGTTCCTGCAGTTCACTGGCCTGCAGACGTTGATGACCAGCCTGGGCCTGCCGAAGCTGCAGCTGATCGATACCCCGACCGCCGCCTACATCGGCATTGTCTACTGCTACCTGCCGTTCATGGTGCTGCCGCTGTACGCCAACCTGGTCAAGCACGACCACCGCCTGCTGGAAGCGGCCTACGACCTCGGCGCCAAGCCGTGGCAGGCGTTCCTGCGCATCACCCTGCCGCTGTCGAAGGCGGGCATCATCGCCGGCTGCATGCTGGTGATGATTCCGGCGATCGGCGAATTTGTGATTCCGGAAATGCTGGGTGGCTCGGAGACGCTGATGGTCGGCCGCCAGCTGTGGAACGAGTTCTTCAACAACCGCAACTGGCCGGGCGCCTCGGCGATGGCGGTGGCGATGATCCTGCTGTTGCTGGTGCCGATCCTGCTGTTCAACCGTTCCCAGCAGCGCCTGCTGGAAGGAAAGCAGGCATGAGCCCGCGCACCGCCAAGGGCCTGGGGCTGGGCGTGCTGCTGCTCGGCTTCGCCTTCCTGTACCTGCCGATCCTGCTGCTGATGTTCTACTCGTTCAACAGCTCGCGGCTGGCGATGGTCTGGGCCGGGTTCTCCACCCGTGCCTACAGCGACCTGTTCGCCGACCGCGCGCTGATGGATGCAATGTGGACCAGTCTGGTAGTGGCGTTCTGGACCGCCTGTACAGCCACCGTGCTGGGCACGCTGGCGGCGATGGTGATGACCCGCTTCAAGCGCTTCCGCGGCAAGCCGCTGTTCGGCGCCCTGGTCACTGCACCGCTGGTGATGCCGGATGTCATCCTCGGTTTCTCGCTGATGGCGCTGCTGGCCTCGATGGGCGCGATTCCCGGTTTCCCGGCGCGCGGCCTGACCACCATCTGGATCGCGCACGTCACCTTCACCCTGTGCTTCGTCACCGTGGTGGTGTCCTCGCGCCTGCAGGAAATGGATCTCTCGCTGGAAGAAGCGGCAATGGACCTGGGTGCCAGCCGGCTGACCGTGTTCGGCCGCATCACGTTGCCGATCATCGCCCCGGCACTGGTGGCAGGCTGGCTGCTGGCCTTCACCCTGTCGCTGGATGACGTGGTGGTGGCCAGCTTCGTCGCCACGCCGGGTTCGACCACGCTGCCGATGAAGGTGTTCGCCTCGGTGCGCATGGGCATCAGCCCGAAGATCAATGCGCTGGCAACGCTGCTGGTGTCGGCGGTATCGATCGCCGCGGTGATCGGCTGGTACATCAATGCACGGGCCGAGAAGCGGCGCCAGCGCGACCTGCAGCTGGCGCGGCAGGACAACGGCTGAGGTCTGCCAGCAGGGCCGGCAACAACAGCGCCGGCAACATCCGGCTCACGGCCGGCGGCGCACAATGGGGGTCTTCCTCAAGGAGATCCCCCATGACCGTCGAGATCGTCGATCCGGCCACCGGCCTGGTCACCTACCGCCATGAACTGATGGGCGCTGCCGATATCGAGCAGCGCCTGCAGGCTGCCGCCGAGGCCTTCCCGGGCTGGGCGGATCGCTCGTTGCAGGAACGGGGCGCCATCCTGCGCCAGATCGCCGCGCAGCTGCGCGCACGCCGCGACGACCTGCAGCAGGCGATGACCCATGAAATGGGCAAGCTCAAGGCCGAAGCGCTGGCCGAAGTGGACAAGTGTGCCGCCGCCTGCGAGTACTACGCCGAGCACGCCGCCGACTACCTCAAGCCGCAGCTGATTGATACCGAAGCGCAGCGCAGCTATGTGCGCTACGAGCCGATCGGCTGCGTGTTCGCGGTGATGCCGTGGAATTTCCCGATCTGGCAGGTGTTCCGTTTCCTTGCCCCGGCGTTCATGGCCGGCAACGTGGCCCTGCTCAAGCACGCCAGCAACGTGCCGCAGTGCGCTGACCTGATCCTGGCGGTGTGCCGTGACGGCGGCCTGCCGGACGGCGTGTTCGATGTGCTGCACATCGACAACGACCAGGCCGCCGACGTGCTGCGCGACGCGCGGGTGAAGGCGGTGACATTGACTGGCAGCGAACGGGCAGGGCGCTCGATCGCGTCCAATGCCGGCAGCCAGCTGAAGAAGTCGGTGATGGAACTCGGCGGCAGTGATGCCTTCGTGGTGCTCGACGATGCCGACCTCGACAAGACCGTGGCGGCGGCAGTGAAATCACGCTTCGACAACAGCGGCCAGACCTGCATCGCAGCCAAGCGCTTCATCGTGGTCGATGCCGTGGCCGATGAATTCACCCGTCGCTTCGTTGAGGCGGCGGGCGAGCGCCAGTACGGCGATCCGGATGAGCGTGGTACCACGCTGGCGCCGATGGCCCGCGCCGACCTGCGCGACGAACTGCACAAGCAGGTGCAGGCCAGCGTGGCCAAGGGCGCGCGCGTGCTGGTCGGTGGTGAGCCGATTGCCGGCACGCATGCCGGCTATCCGGCCACGGTGCTCGATCAGGTGGGTCCGGGGATGCCGGCGTACGACGAGGAACTGTTCGGGCCGGTGGCCGCAGTGATCCGGGTCAAGGACGAGGCCGAGGCGCTGCGCGTGGCCAATGACACCCGCTTTGGCCTGGGCGGCAGCGTGTGGACCCGCGACCCGGTGCGCGGCGAAGGCTTTGCCCAGCGGATGGAGTGTGGCGCCGCGTTCGTCAACGCCATCGTCAAGAGTGACGCGCGGTTGCCGTTCGGTGGCAGCAAGCAGTCTGGCTTCGGCCGCGAGCTGGCCGACCACGGCATCCATGAGTTCATGAACATCAAGACCGTCTACGTGGCTTGATGCCCCTGCCTTTGTAGAGTCGGGGGGGGGGGGGTCGAGCATGGCTCGACTCTACAAAAAGGCGGATTACAGCCACTTGGCGCGCTTGAACAACCGGTACAACCCCACGCACACGCCGCCCACGCCGACGATCATCAGTGGGTAGGACCACGGTTCACTCAGCTCCGGCATGTGGCTGAAGTTCATGCCGTACCAGCTGGTGATCAGTGTCGGCGCCGCCAGCAGTGCGGCCCATGCACCGAGGCGCTTGACCGTCTCGCCCTGCGCCAGCGTCACCAGCGACAGGTTCACGCTCAGCGCGGTGCCCAGCATTTCGCGCAGGGTGTCGATCACATCGCTGATGCGCACGGCGTGGTCGTGCACGTCGCGCACGTACAGCTTCACTTCGTCGGGGATCAGATCGCCCTGGTAGCGGCGCAGCTGCGCCAGCACGTCCTGCAGTGGCGCCACCGCCATCCGCATCTTGTTCAGTTCGCGCTTGAGCTCGTACAGCCGCACCACCGTGCTGCGCTTGTAGTTGTCAGCGAAGATGTCCTTTTCCAGCAGGTCCAGGGTGTCGCGGAAGCGGTGCACGATCGGCAGGTAGTTGTCGACCACGAAGTCGGCGACGGCGTACAGGCAGTACGACGGGCCCATTTTCAGCAGCTGCGGTTCGCGCTCGACGCGGGCACGAACCGGCGCGTAGGACAGCGATGCACCATGGCGTACGGTCACCAGGAAGCGCGGGCCGAGGAAGGCATGCGTTTCGCCATACTGGATGCGCTCATCGACCATCTGCGCGGTGGTCACCACCACGAACAGCGAATTGCCGTAGGTCTCGACCTTGGGCCGCTGGTGCGCGTTGCGCGCATCCTCGATGGCCAGGTCGTGCAGGCAGAATTCCTCCTGCAGTTTCAGCAGCACATCATCGTTGGGATCGTACAGGCCCACCCAGACGAAGCCGTTGCCACTGGCAATGACATCGCTGATGGCGTCCAGGCTGATGTCGTGGCGTTTGCCCTCGTCATCGTAGTGGACGCAGTTGATGACGCAGGCGGGGTTGGCCGAGGCAGGTGCGGAAGCGGAGGCGGGCAATGACATGCCCGCCATCGTGCGTCAGGGGCGTGTTTCGGACAAGTGAGGACGACGCCCCAGCACCCACGCCAGGGCGACGTGCACCGGCAGCAGCAGCACGATCCACTGCACGTTGTACTGCGCCTGCAGGCTCAGCCAGTGCAGTACCAGCGCGGCCACGGCCTGTGCCGCCAGCAGCCACAGCACGATCCTGAACATGCGGCCCGGCACGCGCCGGCGCAGCACGGCGATCGCGCCCGGCAGCAGCAGCACCGCCAGCGGCGAAAGCAGCAGCAGGTTGCGGTTGGCCCAGGCGGCGTAGTGGGTGCTGAAGCCCCACAGGAACACCAGCAGGCTGCCGGCGATGGTACACAGCAGCCAGAACGGCAGGGCCAGCCCGGCCAGCAGCCGCGGGCGGCTGCGCAGCGCCAGCACGCCGGCGGCGATCACCAGGCCGCACAGCAGCCACGGCCACCAGCGGCGCGCGAATTCCTTCGGTTCCGGGTCGATGCGGTGCGGCAACAGTTCCTGTTCGGACTGCACCAGCGGTCGTCCATCGCTGTTGCGTGCCTGGCGCAGCGCATCGGCCAGACGCATGGGTACGAACGCTTCCTGCCAGCGCGACAGTGGCTGGTCGGCGAACGGGCCGAGGCCGACGTCGAAGCCCAGCCACATCCACGCTGCCGGCGAGGCCAGGCGCACCGATTCACTGCGATAGGTGTTGCCGCGCGAGCGCCCCGACAGCTGCGATTGCAGTCCGCCGCCCAGCGCCTTGTCCACGGTATCGCGCACCATCGTGGCGCAGTTGGCGGTGTAGTAATCGTAGTGGTAGCGCGCGTTTTCCGGCTTGGCCCGCTCGGCCAGGTCGGCGGCCAGCGCTCGCGCCTGGTCCGGGCGCAGGTCCAGCCACTGCACGCTGGCGCCACGGCCGGTCTCGTCGTAGTACGACAGGTCCTGCTGCAGCGGCAGCGCCACCAGGTAATACATCATGTCGCCGCGCACGAAGCGGCTGATGAAATCATCTTCGGACGGATCGAAGTAGCCGAAGTTGTACGAGGTCGCTTCGCCGCTGGCCGGATCGATCACGACGATGGCGTCGTGGCCGAAGCGCTCGAAGAACACCGTGCCCGGCTGCATGGTCACCACGCCGATGCGCGGGGCAGGAGCCTCGGCGCTGGCAACGGGTGCAGCAGGTGCGGGTGTGGTTGCCGCCGGCTGCGCGGAGGCGGCCAGCGGCAGGACCATGGCCAGCACGCACAGTGCCAGCCACACCGTCAGGCGCAGTGCCAGGTTGGGGGCACCGCGCTTCAAGCGTCGTCCTGCGCGTCCGGCGGCAGCACGGTCACGTGGAAGGCCTGCACCCGGCGCGCATCGGCGCGGGCCACGCGGAACATGAAACGATCCAGCGCCAGTTCGTCACCGACTTCCGGCAGGTGGCCCACGGCCTCGGTGACCAGGCCACCGATGGTGTCGTAGTCCTCGTCGGAGAACGTGGCACCAAAGCGCTCGTTGAAGTCACCGATCGGGGTCAGCGCATCGACCACGTACTGGCCGTCGGACTGGATGGCGATCTGCGCCGACGGATCCTCGGCTTCGTCATGCTCGTCGTCGATCTCGCCGACGATCTGCTCCAGCACGTCCTCGATGGTGACCAGGCCAGCGACACCGCCGTACTCGTCGACCACGATGGCCATGTGGTTGCGCGACAGACGGAATTCCTTCAACAGCACGTTGAGTTTCTTCGCCTCCGGAATCAGCACCGCCGGGCGCAGCAGCTCGCGCACGTTGGCCGGGCCGTTGTCGGCGACCACGCCGCGCAGCAGGTCCTTGGCCAGCAGAATGCCCAGGATGTCGTCCTTGTTCTCGCCATGAACCGGGAAGCGCGAATGGCCGGATTCGACCACCTGCCTCATCAGCTCCAGGAAGGGCGCTTCGACCGGCAGCGAGACCATCTGCGAGCGCGAGATCATCACGTCGCCCACGGTCAGCTCGGCCACCGAAATGGCGCCTTCCATCATCTTCAGGGTATCGGCGGCGATCAGCCCCTCTTCCTGCGCGGTGTGCAGGACCGCGACCAGCTCGTCGCGGGTGTGGGGTTCGCCGGAGAAGGCGGACGTCAGGCGTTCAAGCCAGCCGCGCTTCTTTTCACTGTGCTCCGCAGGGGAGCTACTACTGTCGTCTTCTGACATCTCTGGAAAAAAGGCACCCGGCAGGCCGGGCGTTGGCCCCAGTCTAGCAGGATGTGACGGCCTGTCAGTGTCCGTCGCTGCCGGGCCCGGTGATCGGCGGCGGGGCCAGTTCAGGCCGCGCGGGGGCTTCTTCCTCGGGCAGGTCCAGGCTGTAGGTGCAGCCGGCCAGGGTCTTGCCGGGATGGGAGGCCACGGTGGAGACGCTGAGGATGATCGACTCGATCTGGGCCTCACCGGTCTTCGGGTCGGTCACATCACGGCTGACCAGTTCGCGGCCGGCCATGAACTTGCCGTCCTGGTCGTAGCCGGTCTCCAGCCCCAGCCGCTTGGCCAGCGGCCGTGGGTCGGCCTGGTCAAGGACCGCCATGATGCTGGCGCCGGCCACCGCCACCCGCTCGGTGGCCACGCCGAAGACGGTGATCGGCTGGGCCAGCCGGTACTCGCTCATGAACTGGTTGCCCTGCGGCAACGGCTGCAGGCCCTGGGCCACGGCCTTCAGCGGGTCGGCCAGCAGCGGCGCCAGCGCACCGAGATCGGCCACGCGCTGCCGGCACTCGATCAGCGCCGGCAGGTCCAGGCTGGAGGCGAAGGCAGGCGGAGCGGCAAGGGCACCCAGCAGGATCAGGCAGCAGCGCAGTGACACGGGCGGTATCCGCAGGCGGTGGGGCGCCATCATAGCCCCGAGGAACGGGTGAACGGCCGGGTGATACGGCGGGCGACTCCGATCATCACTGCACGCAGCAACATCAGCGGCAGGGTGATCAGCACCGACAGCATCGCGAGGTGGAGCAGCCCCGCGATGGCCCAGGCAACGGTCGGCACCAGCCCAGCGTCCATCAGCCAGGGCATCGGGTTCGGCCCGGCATTCCGGATCAGCATCATGTAGACCGCGGCGAGTACGTACAGCACCAGCAGCGAGGTGCGCGAGGCATGGAAGAACGGCAGCCCATTGGCGGGCCGGCCCAGGCGCCGTTGCAGCATCATCCGCCACAGCACCGGCAGCGCCAGCGCACCCGCCAGCATCAGCAGCATCGAGATCGTCAGCAGGCCGGGGCCGTGTGCGGGCTGCGCCCGGTCGTTGAGGTACGGCCCGATCATGCCGATCGCCAGCCCTGCCACCAGGCAGAGGGGCGACAGCAGCGCCAGGCCGCGCAGCAGCCAGTGCTGCCCGGTGGGATCGGTGGCAGCGATGCGCCGGACGGTGCGCACGCCCAGCACCAGCAGGGCGGCGAAGAGGCCGCCCACGATCAGTAGCGTGATGAAGCTGCCTTGCTGGATCATCCTTGTTCCTCGTGTTTTCGTTATGGACCCGGGGGATGGCCGCCCGGCCTGCTCAGCGCTCGCCGGCGTACGGATCGGCGATGCCGAGCTCGGCCAGGATCTCGCGCTCCAGCTGTTCCATCGCCTCGGCTTCCTTGTCGTCCTCGTGGTCCCAGCCGAGCAGGTGCAGCACGCCGTGCACGGTCAGGTGCGCGTAGTGGGCATTGAGCGCCTTGCCCTGTTCATCGGCTTCGCGGGCCACTACCGGCGCGCAGATCACCAGGTCGCCGAGCAGCGGGAACTTGACGCCCTTGGGCAGGCCTTCGGGCATTTCGGCCGGGAAGCTGAGCACGTTGGTGGCGTAGTCCTTGCCGCGGTAGTGGCGGTTCAGTGATTGCCCCTCCTTGGCGTCGACCACGCGGATGGCCAGGTCGGCCTCGCGGATGCGGCCCTTCAGTGCGGCGGCCACCCACTTGCGGAAGCTGACCGCCGCCGGCAGGCCGGTGCGCGGCAGGGCGTAACTGACGGCGACATCCAGTCGCACGGGACCACGGGTCATGGAGTTGCTCCAGGCTGGATCTGATGCAGGTCGCGGCGGTCGTAGGCGCTGACGATGCGCGCGACCAGCGGGTGGCGGACCACGTCGCGGGATTCGAAGAAGGTGAAGCTGACGCCCTCGACCCCCCGCAGCACATCGATGGCGTCACGCAGGCCGGAGCGCACGTGCTTGGGCAGGTCGGTCTGGGTCAGGTCGCCGGTCACCACCGCGGTGGAACCGAAGCCGAGACGGGTCAGGAACATCTTCATCTGCTCGATGGTGGTGTTCTGTGCTTCGTCCAGGATCACGAACGCATCGTTGAGCGTGCGGCCGCGCATGTAGGCCAGCGGCGCGATCTCGATGACGTTCTTCTCCAGCAGCTTGACCACCTTCTCCACGCCCATCATTTCATACAGGGCGTCGTACAGCGGTCGCAGGTAGGGATCGACCTTCTGGCTCAGGTCGCCGGGCAGGAAGCCCAGCTTCTCTCCGGCCTCCACCGCCGGGCGCACCAGGATCAGCCGCTGCACGCGCGATTCATTCAGCGCTTCGACCGCGCTGGCCACGGCCAGGAAGGTCTTGCCGGTACCGGCCGGGCCGATGCCGAAGTTGATGTCGTGGGTGGCGATCTGGTGCAGGTAGCGGCCCTGGTTCGCACCGCGTCCGCGCACCGTGCCGCGCTTGACCTTGATTGCCACGTCCTGCGTTTCGTAGGAGCGCTCGGCGATCTGCTCGACGTTGGCCTGGGCCAGGCGCAGATGGATGGCATGGTTGTCGAAGGTGGTCTCGCCGGCCTCGGCGTACAGCGCCTCGACCAGCTTCTGTGCTTCGACGATGGCCTCTTCCGGTCCGCTGATGCGGAACACGAAGCCGCGGTTGGCGATCTCCACGCCGAGCTTCAGCTCGATCTGTCGCAGATGCCCGTCAAACGGACCGCATAGGTTGGCCAGCCGCTCGTTGTCTTCCGGCGACAGGGTGAAGTCTCGATGCTCGATGCTTTTCATTGATCGGGTAGGGCGGAAGCCTTGCACCACAGTGGATTCAGGCAGCAAGGGTAGCGCGCGGCAGGGTCACACGGCCAGCGCCGGGCGTTTTCCACATGGCGTGTGGACCGGGCTGGAAGAAAGCTGTGGATAGACACCTTCGTCCCTTGTGCCACAGGCTCCATGAGCCGATGGTGAAAAAAACGTCATGACCGGCGGAGAGGGGGGGCGTGCCGGAAACTTGACGGCGGCCGGGTCGCGGATGACTATCAGCCCGGAGCCCCAAGGGAACAGGGTCTTCCGCGAGGATCGGCGCAGCGCGCTGCCCGGCCCGTAGCAACGCGGAAGTGGCAGGTAGGCCATCGCCAGGGCAGGAGCGCCTGGCACAGGAAATGACATGGATGCTTCACTCGCGCATGCCGCGCTTGCTTCGCTGGTCGGGCTGGAGCCGGACCATCAACTGCACCGCCTGCGGGCCGATGGCCTGCCCCCATTGTTCGTCGAACAATGGTGGGGCCATGAATGCCTGGCTGGCGGATTCGATTACTGGGTGGATGTGCTGCATCCGGACGCGGGCCTCGCGTTCGGTGAATGGCCGGGTCGCGAGGCGGCGCTGGTCACCCGCCTGGACGATGGCCAGGACCATCTGCGCTGCGGGTATGTTGCCGCTGCCCATCGGCTGGAGAGCGAGGGCGGCCTGGCGCGCTATCGCCTGCACTGTGTCCCATGGACCTGGATGCTGGGGCATGCACGGCACAGCCGCGTGTACCAGGAACGCACCGTGCGCGACATCGTCGAGGACGTGCTGGGCGGGCATGGTGAGTTGGCCTGCTGGCGTTGGAGCGAGGACGCCGTAGCCGCTCTGGCCGAGGCGCCTGCGCGCAGCTACTGCGTGCAGTATCGCGAGCCGGACCTGGCCTTCGTGCAGCGCCTGCTGGCCGAAGAGGGAATTGCCGGCGCATTCGAGAGCGACAGCGGCGGGCGGCTGACCCTCGTGCTGTTTTCCGACAGTCGAGCGCAGCCGGAGAACCCTCAGTCCGCCCGCGATGGCGGCATCCGTTTCCATCGCAATGACGGTACCGAAGCGGCGGACACGCTGCAGCAGCTGGGCGCACGTCGCCTGCTGGGCAGCAACCGGTTGTCGCTGGTCACCAGCGATTACCGGGGGCCGGTGCTCCGCCATGTCCAGTTGCCGTTGCAGGCGGGCGGCCAGAGTCCGCGCGAGATCTACGACCCGGTGGGCGCGCATGCCTTCGCCCAGGCGGCCGATGGGCAGCGCCGGGCGCGCCGGGTAGCCGAAGCGCACGAGGCGGGCCTGGCCGGCTGGCTGGGCACCGGCAGCGTTCGAAGCCTGCAGGCGGGCCGCTTCATCCGCGTGCTGGCGGCCGGAACCGCCGCCGCCCCGACCCTCCTTCCAACTGAAGTACTGCACCACGGGTGCAACCCGCCGCCGATCACGCAGGGGCGCGGGCAGCGGCGGGCCGAGCCACCTGCGCCCTGGCTCGCGGCCAGCGCAGGGCTGCCGGGAGCCCCGCTCGAGGCGTCCTCGGCGTTGGGCTACGCCAACCGGTTCCGGGCCGTCGACCAGCGGCAGCCATGGCGCCCGGTACTGCAGGACGGAACGGGGGAGCGCATCAACCCGCGGCCGCTTGCACCGGGCTACCAGACCGCCCGGGTCATCGCCGGCGATGGCCGGAGTGACGCCGATCTGCATGCCGACAGCCAGGGCCGGGTCCGGGTGCGCCTGCATCTGCAGGGGGCCACCGACGCCGAGGCAACGTGCTGGATGCGGGTGGCGCAGCGCTACGCCGGGCCAGGCGTGGGTTCGCAGTTCCTGCCGCGTGTAGGCCAGGAGGTGCTGGTCGGCTTCCTTGAGGGCGACATCGACCGGCCGCTGGTGCTGGGTGCGCTGTACAACGGCCGTGGTGATGCCGGCGCTGCTCCCACGCCTGCCGGTGCGGCCGCGGCCGGTAGCGACGCAGGCCTGTTCGGCCAGGCCGCCGACAGGCGTCCGAGTGCGCAGGGCAATGCGGCCGGCGGCCACGCCCCTGCCTGGCATGCGATGGCGCCCGGTGAAGGCCAGCACCGGCATGCCGGTGCCTTGTGGGGCATCCAGTCACGGGAGTGGTCCGGTACCGGCTACAACCGCCTGGTATTCGACGACTCCGATGCGCAGCTGCGCCTGCAGCTGGCCAGCAGCCATGCCATCAGCGAACTGAATCTTGGCCACCTGCGGCACCAGGCCGACAACCATCGCGGGTCCCTGCGCGGCGAGGGCGCGGAACTGCGTACCGATGCCTGGGGTGCACTGCGCGCCGAGCGTGGCGCATGGCTGATCGCGCACCCCCGCGCGCCCGCTTCGCCGGCCGGTGAGGCCGTTGCCGCCAGTGCGCTGCTGCAGCAGGCGTCAACCCTGGCCGGGTCCTGGCACGCGATGGCGACCACCCACCGGGCGGTCGGCATGGCCAGCCACGCTCCGCCGGACGACAGCGCGGGCCTGGCAGGCCTGCAGCGGGTCGCGCGCGCCAGCGTGCCCGGGCAGGACTACGCACAGGCCCGCGCAGGTGGTGAGGGTCGGCCCACCGGCGGCGCCGTGCCGCATACCGAAGAGCCCATGCTCGGGCTGCACGGCCATGCCGGCCTGGCCATGGTGGCCGGGCAGGCGCTGCAGTGGAGCAGTGCCCGGCATGTGGTGCTGGCCAGTGGCCAGCACAGCGATGCCAGCGTGGCCGGTAGCGCGCGCCTGCACGCGATGCAGGCCGTGGGCGTGCTCGCAGCCAGTGGCCGGACCTTTGCCGGCGAGGCTGCTTTGAGCGTCGTGGCGGGGCAGGCGGCGCTGGACGTCCGCGCCCAGTCCGCGCAGATCAACGTGCAATCGCGTGCCTCTCTGCGTGCCGCCAGCGCCCAGGCGGCCGTGGAACTGGCCGCGCCGCGCACCCTGCATATCGCCACCGCCGGTGGCGCCAGCCTCACCCTGGAGGGCGGCAACCTGGTGGTGAACTGTCCCGGCACCATCACCGTGCATGCCGGGCAGAAGTCCTTCGTCGGGCCTGCGCAGCTCAGCTATGCGCTCCCGGACATGCCAACCAGCACCCTCAGCGAGCAGATTCCGAAGCTGGCCTTCCGCCTGCAGGACATTCCGGGGCCGCAGGGGCATCCGCTGGCAGGCCAGCCCTGGAAGATCGTGCGTACCCGCCGGGCGCTGGACGAGGACATGCGAGATGGCGCGCTGGTGCCGGCCAACTGGGCCGAGACCGTTGCCGAAGGGCAGGCCGACGAGCAGGGCGACGTCAGCCTGGATGACGCCCTGTGCGCGAAGATCTGGAACGATGCCGGCCGGTTCCCGGGGCGGCTGTTCCTGGTGCATGGCATCGACGTGATTCCCCTGCAGCGTCCGCGCCCCTACAGCAGCTCGCCAGGCGTGCGCGCCACCATGGACACGCTTGAAGCGATCAACTACGGCAAAACCCTGGCCGACCTTCCCGATGATGCGGCGCTGTATGCCTACCGGCAGCGTGCCGAGTACGAGTTCCAGTCGCATATCGACGCCGACCCGGCCCAGCGCAAGGAGATCCAGTGATGGCAGACGGCACCAAGCTGGGCAGCGTCCCGCATACCGCATTGACCTGCCTGGACGGGCAGAAGGGCACCAGCAGCGGTGACTACTACGCGCCACCGGACCGCCAGTTCGCGCCGGTGCGGCGCGGCAACAAGGTTGACGCCTACACCGATGGCCGCTCGGCGATGAAGGCGATGGCCGATGCCATCCGCGGCGCGCAGAAGTTCATCTTCATCGCCGACTGGCAGATGAACTTCGACACCGAGCTGGACAGCCGCGGCGGTGCCCACGCCAGCCGCCTGAGCGAACTGCTGTTCGATGCCATCAACCAGCGCGGCGTGGACGTGCGGGTGCTGCTCTACGACAGTGTCGAGGCGGCGGCCTACACGCACGAGAACGAGGCGCGTACGGCCCTGTACAAGATGCAGGATGCCAACACGCCGGGGCAGGTGCAGGTCGGCCTGCACAACCCGGCCACCGGCCGCACCGATGCCTTCAACATCGCCTTTTCGCACCACCAGAAGATCCTGGTGGTGGACGGGAAGATCGGCTTCGTCGGCGGCCTGGACATCGCCCACGGGCGCTGGGACGACGGCAACTTCGACGTGGTCTGCGACCCGACGCTGCATGTGCTCAATGACCACTACAACAACTGCCTGAGCAAGTTTCGGGGCATGACGAGGGCTGAGCAGGACCTGACCCTGGACAAGCCCGATACCAGCCCGGACGCGGTCGGCCGTGTCCGCCCCGGCTTTGCCCAGGCATACGTGCCGGGCCTGGCCATCGCGCTGGACCGGATGAAGGCGCAGTGGGATGCCGGCGCCGCACTGGCCGAACTGCAGGACTATGCGGACAAGCTGGGCGTGCCCGACGCGCTGGAGCGCGAAGGCATCCGCAAGCTTGCCGAGATGGTCATTCCGGGCATGGAAGAAGCCGTGAAGGTACAGCGTTCGGTCGCCAAGACCTTCCTGGCCATTCAAGGGTGGTTGACCGAGATCGAAAAGGAATACGCCGACGTCATCGCCGCTTCCAACCGGGCCGCCGACGAGGCGGTCAAGCTGAACGTCGGCGAGGCCGCCGCCGCCGCAGGGCGCGCGGTGGAAGGCTTCACGAAGATCCAGGCGAAGAAGTTCGGCGAGTGGGTCGATGAGCGCAAGGCTGCGATCAAGGACGCCATTCTGGGCCCGATCAAGACGGCCACCACGGTCGTGGGATACGTGCGTGATCCTGACTCGCTGGTCACGGACGCCAAGGCCAAATATGCCGAGATCGAGAACAAGTTCAACAAGGCCAAACAGGCGTGGGAATCGCTGGTGAAGTGGATCAACGAGCCGGTGGATCGCATCCAGCGCCTGCTCGACAGCGGCCGCCAGCCGCGCATGCCGTGGCAGGACGTGCACGCGCGCCTGCAGGGACCGGCGGTGTTCGACATCTGCCGCAACTTCATGCACCGCTGGAACGCCATGGTCTGGCAGAACCAGCGCGGCGACCGTGAAATCGGCACGGCGGTGCGAAAGGTCCTGAACCGTGGCATCCGCGGTGCCAACGACTGGACAGGCGCCGGCCTGCCGGAGCAGACCACGCTGGCACGTGGCATGGAACTGACGCCGTTGAGCGATCAATGGCTGCAGTCGATGGGCGGCATGCAGGCGTTGTTCGGTGACCTGGCCCGGCCGGGCACGGCCGGCGATGTCACCGTACAGATCGTGCGTTCCTCGGGTACGGCATTGCATGCGCTGGAGAAGAAGGGCTGCAAGGAACTCGGCCTGAATCTGGACGATGCCAGTTGCCTGCAGCCGTACTGGGAGCGCAACCAGCCGATGCATTCGATCCTCGATGCGATGGTCAACTGCATCGCCTCGGCGCGCGCTTTTGTCTACCTCGAGACCCAGTTCCTGATTTCCGAATGCGGTTGGTCCGACGCTGAAGCCGGCACTACAGTGGAGACGGTAATCAAGGGCGGCGAGCGGCGGCCCATGACCAAAGCCGAAAAAAAGAAGGCCGGCTACGTCGACAAGGGCGTGGCCATGAGTGGGCCCATCGGGAAAACCGGCGTTGTGCAGGACCTGGTGAAGCGCAAGCAGGGCGTGAAGTCGGCGGCCAGCAACCCGCTGGTGGCGGCCATCGCCGCGCGCATCCGTCGCGCCATCGTGGCCGGACAGGGCTTCCATGTGTACATCACCTTGCCCGTGCATCCGGAAGGCAGCCTGTTCGACGGTGCCGTGCTGAAGCAGCAGTACTGGGTGCAGCAGACCCTGTTGCGTGGCGACGACAGCCTGATCCGCCGCATCTGCCGTTCACTGATCGCGCGCGACAAGGACATCCGCGAGGCGAGCGTGGAAGAGGCCGACCTGCAGGCAGAGGTGAAGGCCGGGCGCTGGAAGGAATACCTGTCGGTAATGAACCTGAGAAGTTATGGGGTCCTGGCCGACATCAACCACAAGAACCACTTCGCACCGCATACGATCGGCGCCGACCAGGCCACCCCCTTGTACGTGGTGACCGAGCAGTGTTACGTACACTCCAAGCTGCTGATCGTGGACGACGCTGTGGCCATCATTGGAAGTGCGAACTGCAACGACCGCAGCCTGCTGGGCACGGGTGACACCGAGATCGCCGCAGTGATTGTGGATGGTGCGGCCAAGTCGATGGACCTGGGCAATGGCGTGCAGGTGATAACCCGGAAGTTTGCGCGGGATCTGCGGATGAAGCTTTGGAGGAAGTTCCTGGGGGAGGAAATCCAACCGTTGCCGGAAAAGAAGGACAAGCCCTACAGCGCTGTTGAATCTGCGGCATTGTATCTGCCTTGGTTCGATATTCAGAGCCCCAGTATCAGGATCGAGAACCCGGCGAGTCCCGCTACGTGGAAGGGGATTAGGGTGCGAGCGGATTCCAACGCGACCACGTACGAGCGCGTTTTTACCAACGTCCCTCGCGATTCGTTTCGGCGGTACGATGCCGTATTCGGAGGGTTTCCGTCTGCGGGTCTGAGTGACAAGGGACATGTCAAGCGCATGTTGTATGCACAACCACCTGACCTGCAGCCAGACTTCATGCAGGAACATAGTGTCGTGAACGACTATGTGACCAGCGCGGTGGGACGGCACAATGTGGGAAAAGCTGTGGAGGCGCTGAAGGCGGGCGAATCACGCGTCAGAGGCTTTTGGGTGGCGATGCCGCTTTTGTGGGGCAACGGCATGGATGACCCCGCCGCAACAATGCCTAACGAGATCATCGCAGCGCTGCCCCTCGGGACTGACCTGCGAGGAGGTACGATGCTGGCGAGACAAAGTGTCGACGAAGGACATGGAGAGCAGGTTTGAATAGATTTACTGTCCCTAGAGTCATGGCCTTTTTCGGTGCAGTATCCTGCGCAAGCGCCGCCTTTGCTGACTGTGCGCCGATGAATGGCGACCTGAGTGCGTCGTCGGATAGAAATGTAGAGATCCGCTTCAGTCCGGAACCCATTGATCGATTCCACATAAGTCTGAGTCGAGCGAACGAGGTCGCACCATTCATCCGCATTGGCGTCTATCCGGAGGTCACAAGACTGGAGAACAAGCCTTTCAGTTCCGAAGGTGGAACGATCTTCTATCTAGAGCCGGGCCCTCAAGGGCCGAGGCTCTGCCGGGTGGAGGAGTGGAAGCGAAGAGTACAAAAGGTGAGTAGCGATGATGCGAGCTCGCTTCCTGCAATCCAGCGGATTCTCCCGTACTTCGAACTTCGGCAAGTTCGCACCATTCACTATGATCCGTCTGGTCTACTTGTATCCAGTCGAAAGATTGATGCGAATGCGCGTGGTAGCACAATTTTTTGTGCGCTCTATGATAAGGAAGGCAGAATTGAAGTGGCAAATGAAAGCTCTGAGACGGATGTTTCAGGTAGTCCGGGCTTTCAGTGTTCGCAGCTTCGCGATGGGCCTGTAAAGAAGGTTACTAGGTATTTCGCCTATCGAGCTGATGGATTCTTGGCTTCGGATATAACCAAGATGGCTACGCGCAAGCCTGGGGAGGGCGCGGGGCAAGAAGATGTCGGTTTTGGAACCGAGGTCACGGATGGTGCCTGGTACGCGCAAGGAGATTTTTACTTCAATGATGGCAACGTCCACCGCCGCGTTGGTGCATCGTTTCAGATGAGCGATAAGCGAGGGCTTACTGGTATACAGAGTGAATCCTTTGCCATTGCGTCATCCGACGCGACGCCCGTCTTTGAGCAACGCAGTCGGGATGAAGGTAGGGAGTTGAACTACACCTTCCCTGGAGAGCGTGTATCGCCAGATGTGCTGAAGGGGCAATTTGACGGCGTAACCGCATATACGCGTGTTCGGGAGTATTTCCACCGAACCGGACAGCGCATCTTCGAGATTTTTGCTCCGGGCGCAAAGCATCCCAGCGAACGCCAATGGCGCACGCTGGATCTGAATCGGCAGGAAAACTACGATGCGAAGGGCAAACTCACGCGCGTGATTCTGTCCGGCCCTGTCTCTGGTGACGCTTACACCGAAAACCTGCGCACCTACGCAGAAAAGGGCGTGCTGAAACTCACGCCGCTCACCAACGGCTACAGCTCCTACCGCGTGTACAACTATGACGCTGCAGGCAAAGAGTCACTCTCGTTCGTCTGCTGGCGCTACGAAGTCTCGACCAACAAGCCCTACGCCCATTTCCCCTGGTGGGAGCCCGACCCCCGCCCCAAGCGCAGTCGTGAAGCCGAATTGCAGTACGGCAGGACGCAGGTGGGCACGCGGTGCGGCACGCCTGACGGCAAGATGATCGTGGAGGGCATGGGCCCGGTGAAGAAGCTGATGGAAACCAAGTACGGTTTCGGGACGACCAAGCTGGGGTTGCCGGGCGAGTAGGGCGAGACTTCTATCCCGACCTCGTGCCAGGCGCCGGCCTGTCGGAGCAGACCACGCTGGCACGTGGCATGGAACTGACGCCGTTGAGCGATCAATGGCTGCAGTCGATGGGCGGCATGCAGGCGTTGTTCGGTGACCTGGCCCGGCCGGGCACGGCCGGCGACGTCACCGTACAGATCGTGCGTTCCTCGGGTACGGCATTGCATGCGCTGGAGAAGAAGGGCTGCAAGGAACTCGGCCTGAATCTGGACGATGCCAGTTGCCTGCAGCCGTACTGGGAGCGTAACCAGCCGATGCATTCGATCCTCGATGCGATGGTCAACTGCATCGCCTCGGCGCGCGCTTTTGTCTACCTCGAGACCCAGTTCCTGATTTCCGAATGCGGATGGTCCGACGCTGAAGCCGGCAGGACGGTGGAGACGGCAATCAAGGGCGGCGAGCGGCGGCCCATGACCAAAGCCGAAAAAAAGAAGGCCGGCTACGTCGACAAGGGCGTGGCCATGAGTGGGCCCATCGGGAAAACCGGCGTTGTGCAGGACCTGGTGAAGCGCAAGCAGGGCGTGAAGTCGGCGGCCAGCAACCCGCTGGTGGCGGCCATCGCCGCGCGCATCCGTCGCGCCATCGTGGCCGGACAGGGCTTCCATGTGTACATCACCTTGCCCGTGCATCCGGAAGGCAGCCTGTTCGACGGTGCCGTGCTGAAGCAGCAGTACTGGGTGCAGCAGACCCTGTTGCGTGGCGACGACAGCCTGATCCGCCGCATCTGCCGTTCGCTGATCGCGCGCGACAAGGACATCCGCGAAGTAAGCGTGGAAGAGGCCGACCTGCAGGCAGAGGTGAAGGCCGGGCGCTGGAAGGAATACCTGTCGGTAATGAACCTGAGAAGTTATGGGGTCCTGGCCGACATCAACCACAAGAACCACTACGCACCGCATACGATCGGCGCGGATCAGGCCACCCCCTTGTACGTGGTGACCGAGCAGTGTTACGTACACTCCAAGCTGCTGATCGTGGACGACGCTGTGGCCATCATTGGAAGTGCGAACTGCAACGACCGCAGCCTACTGGGCACGGGTGACACCGAGATCGCCGCAGTGATTGTGGATGGTGCGGCCAAGTCGATGGACCTGGGCAATGGCGTGCAGGTGATAACCCGGAAGTTTGCGCGGGATCTGCGGATGAAGCTTTGGAAGAAGTTCCTGGGGCAGGCGCTTGAGACGAAGCCTGAGAAGGGGGGGCAATTCGTCTTTTCTAATGCAACCGAAGACTACTACCCTTGGTTCAGCGAAAAAGTTCCAACCCTGGAGGTCGACAAACCGGCAAGTGCCAGAACTTGGACGGGAATCAGGCAGCTTGCGGATGCCAATTCCGAAGCTTATCAGCGTGTTTTCACGAATGTCCCGCGCGACTCTTTCCCTCGCTACGACTCTGTGTTTCATGGATTTCCGGCGGCAGGTCTTAGTGACAAAGGGCACGTCAGGCGCATGCTCTACGCGCAGCCGGCAGATCTGCAGTCAGATTTCATGAAGGAGCCAAGTGTTGTGAACGACTACGTGACCGATGCAGTGGGGCGGCATGATGTGCGTAAGGCGACGGATTTTCTCAGAGGTACCGCAACGCGCCGTGGGATTCAGGGTTTCTGGGTGACCATGCCACTCCTCTGGGGGAGTGACATGGATGATCCGGCTGCAGCGATGCCGAACGAGATCATTGCAATCGTGCCTATTGAGGGGGATCGGTCAACTGAACTAGCGTACTCGGATCGCCATGGTTCTTGGGGGCACGGAGAGCAGGTATGAGTGGGCATCTACTGTTGAGGGCGATGGTGGCCTTAGGGGCCCTGTGTGGTGTGCAAACCGCGCTTGCAGACTGCGGTTCTTCAAATGAGAAGGACCTCCGGTTTAAGAATGGTGGGATGGTGATCAAGTTCAGGCCAAGCCCATCGGGCGAGGTGGATGCGGTAGGCGCCAGCCTCAGTCGCGCGAACGAAGATGTCCCCTACGTACGGATTAGTGTCGAGCCAATACTCGGTGAGTTGCACAATAATCCGTTCAACTCGAATGGTGGTGCTATCTATTACTTGGAAGAAAGCGCTCAAGGGCAACGGCTATGCCGCGTTGAAGAGTGGAAGAGGCGGGAATCCAAATTGATTGGCCAAGTGCCGCCTGAGAGCCTGCATCCTGCGGTTAAGCCGGTCTATCCCTATTTCGAGCTGAGCAGGAGCTATGAGCTCCATTATGACTCGGCTGGTAGATTGACTTCGATTCAGAATGTTGACGCGAAAGGGCGTAGGGCCACAACGTTCTGTGCACTCTACGACGAAAATGGTCGCATAGAAGTGGCAAATGAGAGTTCTGGATTGATAGTCTCGGATAGGCCAGAGTTCCAGTGTTCGCAGCTCCGCGATATGCCATCCCGCACTACCACTCGATACTTCACTTATCGACCTGATGGATCGCTGGCTTCCGATGTAGAGAAGGAAGCCACGCGTAAACCAGGTGAGGATCCCGACCGCGAGGACACCGGCCCTGGAACCGAGGCGACCGATGGTGCCTGGACGGTGGGGGGCTTCGTCAATGTCGACGATGCTGAATTGAAACGGGTCGTCGGCATTCGCTTTTACGGCGGCGAGAAGCGAGGGATTGTAGGAGTGCGAAGCCCTTCCGCTACCCTGGTTCCGTCTGACGTCACTCCGGTTTTCGCAGAGCGCAGCCACGTCGCGTCACAGGAGGTGCGGTACACGTTCCCCGGTGAACGCGTCCCTCCAGAGGTCGCCAAGGGGCATTTTGAGGGAATCACAGGCTATACCCGTGTGCGTGAGTATCTGCACCGTTCGAGTAGCAGAATTTTCGAAGTCTTCGGTCCGCAGGCAAAGCATCCAACCGAACGCCAGTGGCGCACGCTGGATCTGAATCGTCAGGAAAACTACGACGCAAAGGGCAAGCTCACGCGCGTGATCCTGTCCGGCCCTGTCCCTGGTGACGCCTACACCGAGAACCTGCGCGCCTACGCCGACAAGGGCGTATTGAAGCTCACGCCCCTCACCAACGGCTACAGCTCTTACCGCGTGTACGACTACGACGCTGCCGGAAGAGAGACGTTGTCGTTCGTGTGCTGGCGCTATGAAGTCTCGACCAACAAGCCCTACACCCATTTCCCCTGGTGGGAGCCCGATCCCCGGCCGAAGCGCAGTCGTGAAGCCGAGCTGCAGTACGCCAGGACGCAGGTCGGTACACGCTGTGGCACTCCCGACGGAAAGATGGTTGTGGAAGGCATGGGCCCGGTGAAGACGCTGATGGAAACAAAGTATGGCTTTGGTACCACGAAGCTCGGTTTGCCGGGCGAATGACGAGTAATGGGCTTTACGTACAGGGATGCATGCCAGGAGGCAGTCATATGAAGTCGATGGGTACGAGACCTCCGCAGAAG